>DASTZZ010000071.1 GCA_035764005.1 Terriglobales bacterium | reverse complement strand
GGTTCTGCGAGTCAGTTTAGTTCTTCTAGAGCGGTAGAGCTTTAGTTCGAATCGGTTCTCTGGTTAACCTGCCAGAGGCTTCCTCGCTGACGATGCCTGCGCTGCCTTCTCCCAAGAAGGATATGTGGGCCGGGAGTGACGAAACGGATCGCCTGTCTTCATCCTTGGCGACACCGTCGGCATTCAACCCTAGGTCGTTCAATTTCTCGCTTTTAGTGCGAGAGTATGGCCCCGCTCGGCGGTGGTCAGCCTAAACCAAGTTTGTGCGCAGTCCTATTCGGCTGCGTGGAAGTGTGAGTTGCAGGCCGCCTGCAGAGGCGGATGCCTCGGAAAGCCCTGAGGAGTGGAATTTGCCGACATTTAATCAGCTTGTGCGCAAAGGCCGGACGGCGCCGCGATACAAAACGGCTAGCCCGGCGCTGCAGGAGTCGCCCCAGAAGCGCGGCGTTTGCACCCGCGTCTATACCCAAACGCCCAAGAAGCCGAACTCGGCGCTGCGCAAAGTAGCTCGCGTGCGCCTGACAAATGGAATCGAGGTCACGACCTACATCCCCGGCATCGGCCACAACCTGCAGGAGCACTCGATCGTGCTGATCCGCGGAGGCCGTGTGAAGGACCTTCCCGGCGTGCGTTATCACGTTGTGCGCGGAACGCTGGACACCGTGGGCGTAGCGAACCGTAAGCAGAGCCGCTCCAAGTACGGAGCCAAGAGGCCGAAGGCCTAAGTTTTTGAAGGTGAAGACACATGCCGCGTAAAGGACACATAGCAAAGCGCGAAGTTGCCGCAGACCCGATCTACAACTCGACTCTGGTGACCAAGTTTGTGAACTCGATGATGTACGAGGGCAAGAAGAGCACTGCCCAGTCGATCTTCTACCAGTCCATGAAGAACCTGGAGCAGAAGGGCGGGGACGAAGCCCTGAAGCTCTTCAAGAAAGCAGTCGAGAACTGCAAGCCGCTGCTCGAAGTCAAGACTCGACGCGTAGGCGGTGCGAACTATCAGGTTCCGGTCGAAGTGAATCCCGATCGCCGCACGTCGCTTGCGATCCGTTGGCTGGTGAGCTACGGACGGGCCCGCGGAGAGAAAGGCATGATCGACAAGCTCACGAATGAGCTGCTCGATGCCGCCAACGGTCGCGGCGCGGCGATGAAGAAGAAAGAAGATGTCCACCGTATGGCTGAGGCCAACAAAGCGTTCGCGCATTACCGGTGGTAGTCCCACGTCGGAACAGAGTTTAGTTTTTCAGGAAAGTTTAGGAATACAGTGCCAAGACAGGTCCCATTAGAGCGTTGCAGGAATATCGGCATCATGGCCCACATCGATGCCGGCAAGACCACTACGACTGAACGCATCCTTTTTTATACCGGCATCACCCATCGCATCGGCGAGGTGCATGAAGGCACCGCCACCATGGACTGGATGGAGCAGGAGCAGGAGCGCGGCATCACGATTACGTCTGCCGCTACGACGTGCTTCTGGCGCGACATCCGCATCAATATCATCGATACTCCTGGCCACGTCGACTTTACCGCCGAGGTCGAGCGCTCGCTGCGCGTACTCGACGGCGCTTGCGCCGTGTTTGACGCCGTGCATGGCGTCGAGCCGCAGTCGGAGACCGTATGGCGTCAGGCCGATAAATACGGCGTTCCGCGCATTTGCTTCATTAACAAGATGGATAAGATGGGTGCCGATTTCGAGCATGCCGTCGATACCATCCGCAAACGTCTTAACGCCCGCCCCGTAGCCATTCAGATTCCCATCGGACAAGAAGCTGCTTTCAAAGGTGTAGTCGATCTCGTCAACATGAAGGCGATCTACTGGCGCGATGAGACGATGGGCGCCAAGTATGAAGTCGAAGAGATTCCCGCCGAACTGAAGAAGAAAGCCGAAGCGTTCCACGCGCAACTCGTAGAGAGCGTCGCCGAAAACGACGATGAGATGCTGCACAAGTTCCTCGAAGGCGAGACGATCACCGCCGATGAGCTGCGCAAGTCTCTGCGTAAGAGCGTGATCGAGCTCAAGCTGTTCCCGGTTCTCTGCGGAACAGCGTTCAAGAACAAAGGCGTGCAGACGCTGCTCGATGCAGTCGTCGATTATCTGCCGTCGCCGCTCGATATTCCTCCGACCGAGGGTACCGATCCCGATCATCCGGAAAAGGTTCTCACGCGCAAAGCCGACGACAGCGAGCCGTTCTCGGCTCTGGCGTTCAAGATCATGGCCGATCCCTTTGTCGGTCAGCTCACGTTTATTCGCGTCTATTCAGGACACCTGAAGACTGGCGACAGCGTTTTTAATACGACAAAAAGCAGAACCGAGCGTATTGGGCGATTGCTCAAGATGCATGCCAACAAGCGCGAGGAGATCACCGAGATTTACGCCGGCGACATCTGCGCTTGCGTCGGACTAAAGAATGTCACGACCGGTGACACGATCTGCTCTGAGAAGGCGCCGATTCGGCTCGAATCGATTGAGTTCGCGGCGCCTGTCATCTCTGTAGCAGTCGAACCAAAGACGAAGAGTGACCAGGAAAAGATGGGAATGGCGCTGAACCGGCTGGCGCAGGAAGATCCCACTTTCAAAGTGCATACCGATCCCGATTCGGGACAGACGATCATCAGCGGCATGGGTGAGCTTCACCTCGAAATCATCGTCGACCGCATGATGCGTGAGTACAAGGTTGAGGCCAACGTCGGCAAGCCTCAGGTCGCGTACCGGGAGACCATCCGCAAGGCTTCCGAAGGCGAAGGCAAGTTCATCCGCCAGACCGGCGGCTCTGGTAACTATGGCCACGCGAAGATCAAGCTCGAACCGAATCCGGGCAAGGGTTATGAGTTCGTGAACGACATCGTTGGCGGCGTGGTTCCGAAGGAGTACATCAAGCCGATCGACCAGGGAATTAAGGAAGCGCTGCAAGGCGGCGTGCTCGCAGGCTACGAAGTAGTCGACGTGAAGGCCACGCTCTACGACGGCAGCTATCACGAGGTAGATTCGAATGAAATGGCATTCAAGATCGCCGGTTCACTGGCGTTCAAAGATGCCGCAAAACGGGCGCATCCAGTTCTGCTCGAGCCGGTTATGTCCGTTGAAGTTGTGGTTCCCGAAGAATACATGGGCACCATCATTGGTGACCTGAACTCCCGCCGCGGACGCATTGAAGGCATGGAGCATCGCGCTGGATCACAGGTGATCAAAGCCAACGTGCCGCTTAGCGACATGTTCGGCTATGCCACGCAAATGCGCTCGAACACGCAAGGCCGCGCGACCTACTCGATGCACTTCAACCGTTACGAGGAAGCACCAAGAGCGATCTCCGAAGAGATCATCGCCAAGGTGCAGGGCAAGGCAGGCGCTTCGAAATAGTTTGGGAGTACGAGTTAACGAGTTCAGCTTAGGAGCTAAGAAGCTAAGCAGCTTAGGAGCTTATTTCAATGGCGAAAGAGAAATTTGACCGCAGCAAGCCGCACGTGAACGTGGGCACGATTGGGCATATCGATCACGGCAAGACGACGTTGACGGCCGCGATCACGAAGGTGCTCTCGAAGCACAACCCGAAGATCCAGTTCCGCTCGTTTGATTCGATCGATAACGCTCCTGAAGAGCGCGAGCGCGGAATCACGATCGCGACCGCGCACGTCGAGTACGAGACGCCGAATCGGCACTATGCGCACGTCGACTGCCCGGGCCACGCCGACTACATCAAGAACATGATCACCGGCGCGGCACAGATGGACGGCGCCATCTTAGTCGTGGCGGCGACCGATGGTCCGATGCCACAGACGAAGGAGCACGTGCTGCTCGCTCGTCAAGTTGGCGTGCCGTACATCGTGGTGTTTCTCAATAAGTGCGATGCGGTTGAAGATCCTGAGCTGATCGATCTGGTGGAAGTCGAAGTTCGCGAACTGCTGAATAAGTATCAGTTCCCGGGCGACAACTTGCCGGTCATTCGCGGCTCAGCGCTTGGAGCGCTCAATGGCGAAGCCAAGTGGGAAAAGACGATCGACGAGCTGATGGAAGCCGTCGATAAGAATGTACCGCTGCCAGCGCGTGATGTGGACAAGCCATTCCTGATGCCGATCGAAGATATCTTCTCGATCTCAGGCCGTGGAACTGTGGTTACCGGCCGAATCGAGCGCGGCAAGGTGAAGGTCGGCGAGGAAGTGGAAATCGTCGGTTTCCGTGAGACCAGAAAGACGGTCGTAACCGGAGTCGAGATGTTCAAGAAGCAGCTCGACGAAGGCATGGCCGGCGACAACGCCGGACTGTTGCTCCGCGGGACTGCGAAAGAAGACGTGGAGCGCGGCATGGTGCTGGCGAAGCCTGGATCGATCACGCCCCACACCAAGTTCAAAGCTGAAGTCTACGTGCTGACCAAGGAAGAAGGTGGACGTCATACGCCGTTCTTCAAAGGTTATCGTCCACAGTTCTACTTCAGAACGACGGACGTAACCGGAGTAGCCGAACTGCCCGCCGGAACAGAGATGGTGATGCCCGGCGACAACGTGGCACTGGTGATCGAGCTGATCACGCCGGTAGCTATGGAGAAGGGACTCAGGTTCGCGATCCGCGAAGGCGGCCGAACTGTGGGTGCAGGAACGATTAGCGAAATCCTCGCTTAGAAGAAGCGTTTCAAGAGAGGCGTTTCTCAGAAAGGCGTTTCGGCTGAGGCGTTTCAACACCGAAAGCGAAGTGAAGTTGAAACGCAGTTTCCTGAAACGCAGTACTCGAAACGGTTTATCTGAAACGAATTTATTGAAACCAAGTTTTGAACCACGCAGCGGCACAGACCGCAGCAGATCTTTGAGAGACAAAAATGGTAGGACAACGAATACGCATCCGGTTGAAGGCTTATGACTACCGCGTTCTTGACCAGTCAACTGGAGAGATCGTGGAAACAGCACGTCGCACCGGAGCGCAGGTAGCAGGACCGATCCCGCTGCCGACGATCAAGAACAAGTACTGCGTGCTGCGTTCGCCGCACGTCGATAAGAAATCCCGCGAGGCCTTCGAGATTCGCACGCACAAGCGGCTGCTCGACATCCTCGATCCCACGCAGCAGACGGTCGATGCATTGATGAAGCTCGACCTGCCCGCAGGTGTGGATGTTGAGATCAAGGCGTTCGGCAAGTAACAAAATACCTACAGTCCCATATACGGGATGATGAGGAGTCGGTAAAGAAATGGTTTCAGGAATTCTAGGAAAGAAAGTCGGCATGACGCAGCTCTTCGACGATAGGGGCGAGATTCGTCCTATTACAGTGCTGCAGGCTGGCCCGTGCGTGATCACGCAGCGCAAGAATGCCGCGCGTGATGGCTACGACGCTGTGCAGATCGGACTCATCGAGTTCGTGAAAGGGAAGCGCGTCACCAAGGCGATGCAGGGACACTTTGGCAAGCATAATCTGCCGCCGGTGAAATTCATGAAGGAAGTCGCAGTCACGACTCCCGGCGAAGCAGGTGAGAAGCAAGCGAAAGGCGAGAATCCCGCAGCCGAAACCAACGGACAAGTCAAAGTTGGTGACAAGGTTCTGGTCGATATCTTCCAGGACGAAAAGTTTGTCGATGTAACCGGCACGAGCAAGGGACGCGGATTCGCGGGCGTTGTTCGCCGCCACCACTTCGGCGGTGGTCCTAAATCGCACGGACACATGTTCCAAGTGCAGGGTTCGATCGGCGCATCGTCGTTTCCGTCGCGCACCTTCCCTGGCCAGCGCATGTCCGGCCACATGGGGGTCGATCAGTGCACCGTTCGCAATCTGCGCATCCTGGGTATCGATCTTGAAGACAACCTGCTGATGGTCGAAGGCGCAGTGCCCGGTCCCAAAGGCGGATACGTTGTGATCAACAAGGCCAAGCAGCCGCCGCGTGAGCGTCGTGGATTCGCGGGCGCGACTACGGTCGATCCTCTGAAGGCCGCGAAGAAGGCCGCTGCCGGAAAGGCCAAGAAATAGCCATGGCAAAAGTTGACGTTTTAGATCTGAACGGCAAGAAAGTCGGCAGCTTCGAGCTGGCAGATGAGGTCTTCGGCGTAATTAACGAAGACTTGCTGTGGGAGGCGGTGCAGCACTATCGTGCGGCTCAGCGCGCAGGTACGCATGCCACCAAGAACAAGAAGCTGGTTTCAGGTTCGGGCAAGAAGCTGTGGAAGCAGAAAGGCACCGGACGTGCCCGAGTGGGTTCGATCCGCTCGCCTCTTTGGCGCCACGGCGGAACCGTTCACGGACCTCAGCCGCGCAGCTACGATTATCAGTTTCCCAAAAAGAAACTGCTGGGCGCTTTGCGCTCTGCGCTCGCGAGCAAGCTCTCTGACGGCAAGTTAACGGTCGTCGAAAGCCTCGAAGTGCTCTCCGGCAAAACCAAAGAGATGCGCAAGGCCCTGGATACACTGGGAGTCGAAAAGACTTCGCTGCTGGTGGCCAACCTGAATCCGGAAAACCGCCAGCACAGCCGCAATCTCTATCTGAGCTCGCGGAATCTGGATGGCGTCGAACTCGTGGCCGGACACGAAGTCCATCCTTATCATCTGCTGCGCTATGACCGCGCCATCTTCTCGCGCCCGGCGATCGAGCAGTTGCAGGAGACGCTCAAGAAGACCGTCTCCAAGCGGCAGAAGGCGGAGGTGGCCTAGTGAAATCTGCATACGAGATCATCCGCCGTCCCGTAGTCACGGAAAAGGCCGAGCGCGCGAAAGAGTTCGATCCTAAGGCGGCGAAGGACAAGACTTCGCGCAAGAAGGAAGCTACCTCCGGCCAGTTGGTATTCGAAGTGGCTGCCAAGGCGACCAAGACTGAAATCAAGCAGGCCGTGCAGCAGGTGTTTAAAGTGAAAGTGGAGGACGTTCGCACTGCGAACTTCCACGGCAAAGAACGCCGCCGCGGCAAATTCGCCGGACACCGTCCGGATTGGAAGAAGGCATACGTTCGCCTCAAAGTAGGCGAGAAGATGCCGGAATACGCGGATAACGCGTAGAAAGAAATTTCGTGATTGGGTGATTTCGCGATTTCGTGATTTGAAATCACACAATCGCGAAATCACGAAATGGTTTAGCTCATGCCGATTAAGACATACAGACCGCTTACTCCGTCGCTGCGTTTCAAGACCACGCTGGTTAACGACGAGATCACGACTAACCGTCCGCACAAGGCGTTGACCGAGATCAAGCTGCGCACCGGTGGGCGCCGCAACTCGGGAGACTTGACGAGCTGGCATCGTGGCGGAGGACATAAGCGCAAGGTCCGCATCATCGACTTCAAGCGCGACAAGGCTGGCGTTCCGGCGACTGTCGCCTCGATCGAATACGATCCCAACCGCTCCGCGCGTATCGCTTTGCTGTCGTACGCCGATGGCGAGAAGCGCTACATCCTGCAGCCCGTGGGATTGCAGGTTGGGCAGAAAATCGTGAGCGGGCCAGAGGCTGACATCCTCGTCGGCAATGCCCTGCCGTTGCGCAATATCCCAGCCGGCACGACGGTGCACAACATCGAGCTGAAGCCCGGTAAAGGCGCGCAGATGGTGCGCTCGGCGGGCGGCGCCGCTCAGTTGGTCGCGAAAGAAGGCGACTACGCGCTGATCAAGCTGCCTTCCGGTGAGACGCGCAAGATCCTCATCGACTGCATGGCGACGATTGGGCAGGTAGGCAACACCGACCATGAGAACGTCTCGATCGGCAAGGCCGGTCGTAAGCGCTGGCTGGGACGTCGTCCGGTGAACCGCGGTGTGGCGATGAACCCGGTCGATCACCCGCACGGTGGTGGTGAAGGCAAGACCTCCGGCGGACGTCATCCTGTGACTCCGTGGGGACAGCCCACACGCGGATACAAGACGCGCAATAACAAGCGCACTGACAAATTCATTGTGGCGCGGAGAAGCAAATAGGATCGGGTGATTTCGTTATGAGTGATTTCGCGATTTTCAAATCACGCAATCACGCAATCGCGAAATCGCGAAATTGAGAAGAGATTATGGCGAGAAGCACAAAAAAAGGTCCATTCATCGACGGTCACCTGATGGTCAAGATCGAAACGATGAACCGCTCGAACGATAAGAAAGTCGTGCGCACGTGGTCGCGGCGTTCGACGATTCACCCGGATATGGTCGGACACACCATCGCCGTGCACAACGGACGCAAGTTCATTCCGGTGTACATCTCGGAGAACATGGTCGGCCACAAGCTGGGCGAGTTCAGCCAGACGCGCAACTTTAAAGGACACTCGGTGAAAGCGGCTGCAACTGAAACCGCCGCGAAGCCGGCACCGGCACCGTCGGCTAGATAGCGGAGAAGAAGCATGAATTTTGCAGAACAGGAATACAGAGCCGAAGCGCGCTTCCAGAGAGTCTCTCCGCAGAAGGCGCGCCTGGTGCTGGACCTGATTAAAGGCCAGCAGGTAGAGCAGGCGATGAACACTCTGCTCTTTACCAAAAAGGGAATTGCTCCCGCCATCGGCAAGCTTTTGCGGTCGGCGATTGAGAATGCGAACTATGTGAGCCAGGAAAAGGGCGCTGACGTCGATGTCGATCAGCTGTATGTGAAGCGGGCAATCGCGAATGACGCGCCGCGTATGAAGCGTATCCGTCCGGCACCGATGGGACGCGCGTACCGCTATCAGCGACGCATGGCGCACATCGAGATCGCTGTGGCCGAGCGTCTGCGCGCTGGAGCCAATGGCGCTGCCACAGTAGTCGGCGAAGAAACTGGAACGACGGCGAAGCGGCGCGCTCCACGCAAAGCGGCGAAGAAGAAATCCGCCTCGAAGAAAGCGACGGCGAAAGGATAGGTATGGGTCAAAAAGTACATCCCTACGGATTCCGGCTCGGCTACACCAAACCGTGGAAGTCGCGCTGGTTCGTGGAGCGCGATTACGACAAGCTGCTGCTTGAAGACGTGAAGCTCAAGAAGGAGCTGAAGGACAAGCTGAAGTCGGCGGGCGTGAGCTCGATCGAGATCGAGCGTCCCGGCAACAAGCTGCGCATCATCATCAAAACCGCACGTCCGGGAATCATCATCGGACGCAAAGGCGCTGAGATCGACAAGCTCAAGATCGAACTGCAGAAGCGCACGAGCCGCGATGTCTTCATCGACATCCAGGAGGTGCACAAGCCGGAGCTCGACGCTCAGCTTGTGTCTGAGTCGATCGCGCTGCAGCTTGAGAAACGCGTGGGATTCCGTCGCGCCATGCGCAAGAGTGTCGATTCGGCACTGCGCTTCGGATGTAAGGGAATCAAAGTTCGAGTTTCGGGCCGTCTGAACGGAAACGAAATCGCGCGCTCGGAGTGGTATTTGCAAGGACGTCTGCCGCTGCACACGCTCCGTGCAGATATCGAGTACGGATTCACCGAAGCGCGCACCACCTATGGCGTAATCGGAGTGAAGACCTGGATCTACAAAGGCGAGATTCTGTCGCAGAAGAAGCGCGAGCCGCACGTAGCGGCGACGGCGTTCTAAGGAATTTCGTGATTTCCCGATTTCGTGATTTCGCGATTGCAAATCACGAAATCACATAATCACGAAATCGCGAAATTGAGTAAAGGGGAGTATTCCCAAAAAGGCAATTCATCATGTTGATGCCGAAAAAAGTTAAGTACCGCAAGCAGCAGCGCGGACGCATGGCGGGTAAAGCCTGGCGCGGTTCCGAGCTCTCTTTCGGTGATTACGGACTGAAGGTCCTCGAGTGCGGCTACATCACCGACCGGCAGATCGAAGCCAGCCGTGTTGCTATGACGCGCTTCGTCAAACGCGGCGGCAAAATCTGGCTGCGCCTGTTTCCGGATAAGCCGGTGACGAAGAAGCCCGCCGAAACCCGTATGGGCAAAGGCAAAGGCGCGCCGGATCACTGGGTCGCCGTCGTTCGTCCAGGCAAAGTGCTGTTTGAGATGGAAGGCGTGACCCGCACGGACGCTCAAGAAGCGTTGCGTCTCGCCTCGCACAAGCTGCCGCTGCGAACCAAGTTCGTGGCGCGCGAAGGACACTAGGGAGAAAGGCGTTTCGAGTTTCAGGTTTCGAGTTTCGGCCAAGCCAGTCCGAAACAGTTTGAACGAAGCCAAGGCTCGGGAATGAAGGTCGCATCTGGCTTTGCCGAAACCGGAAACGCGAAACTTGAAACAGGTTCTAAATGAATATCGAGAAGATCAGAAATCTTGGTCCTGACGAGCTTCTGCATCAGCAGCGCGAAGCCGCCGACCAGCTCTTTCGTCTGAAGTTCCAGCTCAAAATGGGACAGACGATCGGCTTGAAAAAAATGCGCGAGCTGCGCAGGGATCTGGCGCGGATCAAGACCATCGCTCGCGAACGTGAGTTGGGCATCACGACCACGGCTGTAGGCAATGCGACCGGCTCCTCGGCGGCAGCAGAACCGAGCCAGGAAGCAGCGGCTGCAGCAGCACCGGCGAAGGCGGCTGCAGCGAAGCGTCCGGCGGCGAAGAAGAAATCGGCGGCAAAGGCTGCTCCGAAAAAGAAAGCGGCAGCCAAGAAGAAGACCAAGGCGAAGAAGTAGTCTTCGCGCTCCCGCGTGAGCGGGATGAGGAGAGAGTTTCAATATGGCTCAGCAAGCAACCGGAAGCGAAACGCGCAAGACCGATTCGCACCGCAACGAGAAGATCGGGTACGTCCGCTCCACCAAGATGGCGAAAACCATCATTGTGGAAGTGATGATGAAAAGAGCACACGCGAAGTACAAGCGAGTGATCGCGAAGTCGAAGAAGTTCTACGCACACGACGAGCAGAACGCCGCTCGCACCGGAGACGTAGTGCGCATCGTCGAGACGCGTCCGCTATCGAAGCTGAAGCGCTGGCGCTTGGCTGAGGTTATCCAGCGAGCGGCAATCGTTCCGGGCGAGGAGAAGCTGGAGCAGGCGAGCTAGCAGGCGGCAATAGGCAATAAGCGATAGGCGATAAACAGAAAGCCTATTGCGTACCGCCTATCGCCTATCGCCAATCGCAAATGCAGGCGATTGGAAGGAGTCAAAAGATATGGCTGTCATGATGCGAAGCATGTTGGAAGTCGCCGACAACTCCGGCGCGCGCAAGCTGCAGATGATCCTGCCTCTCGGAGGGTCTAGCGGCTTGCGAGCCGGTCTGGGCGACATCATCACTGCCGCGGTAAAGGAAGCGTCGCCGGATGGGACGGCGAAGAAGGGCACAGTAGTGAAAGCCGTGGTCGTGCGCATGCGCAAAGAATCGCGCCGCCGCGATGGCACCTACATTCGTTTCGACCAGAACGCAGCAGTGCTGATCAACGATGCCGGCGAGCCGGTCGGCACGCGCGTCTTTGGTCCGGTAGCCCGCGAGTTGCGCGAGAAGAAGTTTTTGAAGATCGTTTCGCTGGCGCCCGAAGTTCTCTAAGACAGTTTCGAGTTTCAGGTTTCAAGTTTCGGCAAAGCCTGATCTCAGCATCACTGTAAGGAACTGGCTTTGCCGAAACTTGAAACTGGAAACTCGAAACAGGTTTTACGATCATGATGCAAAAGACATACGACATTCGCCGCAACGACCAGGTCAAGGTCATTGCCGGCCGCGATAAGGGTAAGGAAGGGCGCGTGCTTCGCGTATTTCCCGACACGGGACGCGTACTCGTGGAGCACGTGATGGTCGCGAAGAAGAACGTCCGTCCGAACCCGCAGAAGAACATCAAGGGCGGCATCGCCGAGCAGGAGAGCCCGATCGATATCTCGAACGTGAAGCTCATCTGCCCGAGTTGCGGCCCGGTGCGCGTCGCCCACGAACGCCAGGGCGACAAAAACGTGCGCGTCTGCAAAGAATGCAGGACCACGCTGGAGAAGAGTTAGTTATGGCATCCCGGCTGCGCGAAAAATTTCATAAAGACATTGCTCCGGCTCTGCAAAAAGAGTTGGAACTGAAAAATCCGATGGCAGTGCCGCGCCTACACAAGATCGTTGTGAATATGGGCGTCGGCGAGGCAACGCAAAACGCGAAGATTCTCGATCCGGCGGTTGGCGAATTGGGACAGATCACGGGACAGAAGCCCGTCGTGACCAAAGCAAAAAAGTCGATTGCGGCATTCAAAGTTCGTGAAGGCATGCCGATCGGCGCAATGGTAACCCTGCGCGGTGATCGCGCCTATGAGTTCCTTGACCGGCTGATCAACGTCGTGCTGCCGCGCGTGCGTGACTTCCGCGGCGTCTCGACGAAATCGTTCGACGGCCGCGGCAATTACACGCTCGGCCTGCGCGATCAGTTGATCTTCCCGGAGATCGACTACGCCAAAGTCGATAAGCTCAAGGGAATGAATGTCACGATTGTGACAACGGCGAAGAACGACAACGAAGCACGCGCTCTGCTGCGCAGCTTCGGCATGCCCTTCCGCGCTGCATAGAGTTCAGATCCAGAGTTAACACAGAGAGTTTTAAGGATTGCATGACTATCGCAAAACGAGTTAAGGACGAAAAGATCGAGGCCAAGTTCAAGCAGGCGCGCGACAAAAAAGCCGAGAGGCCAAAGTTTTCGACACGCCGGCATAACCGTTGCAAGCTCTGCGGACGTCCGCGCGCGTACCTGCGCAAGTTCGGTATCTGCCGCTTGTGCTTCCGCGGTCTGGCGCTGCGGGGAGAGATTCCCGGCATCGCGAAGTCGTCCTGGTAGGAAAGAGGCATTCGGCAGTCGGCAATCAGCACTCGGCAACAGCTCAGGTTCAAGCCGAATGCTGAGTGCCGAATGCCGAATGCCAGTGCAGTACCGTTTCGGAACTGGTTCTCCAGCATTGGAGATAACGCGAAACGTTGAAGAGGAGATAAGAATGAGTTTCACTGATCCGGTCGCAGATTTGTTGACCCGTATCCGTAACGCGATCAATGCCCGGCAGCAGAAGCTGGACGTTCCTGCGTCGAAGCTGAAGACGGAGATCGCCCGCATCCTTAAAGAAGAAGGCTATCTCGCGAACTTTAAGGCGACGGAAGAAAACGGGCGCAAACTGCTGCGGCTCTACATCAAGTACGGTTCTAACAATGATGCTGCCATTACCAACCTCGCGCGTGTGTCGCGTCCGGGATGCCGCGTCTACGTCGGTCACAACGAGATCCCCCGTGTGCTGGGCGGTCTTGGAATCAGCATTCTCACGACGCCGAAGGGCGTGATGACCGGTCGCGAGGCGCGCAAGAGTGGCGTAGGCGGAGAGATACTCTGCGAGGTGTGGTAGCTGCCAGCTACTAGCCATTAACTGCTAGCGGCCAGAAGCTAACAGTTAGAAGCTATCGAGGAATTTATGTCGAGAATTGGAAAAAAGCCGATTGCCGTGCCCGGTGGAGTGAAGGTCAACATCCAGGGCAATGTGGTTTCGGTGCAAGGGCCCAAGGGCAAGCTGGATACACCGGTTCCAAGCGGAATCAAGGTTGAGCAGAAAGACGGGCATCTCGTTGCCACGCGCGAGAACGACTCGCAGGCGGCGCTGCATGGACTCGCTCGCGCGTTGGTTTTCAACGCCGTCGAAGGCGTGACCAACGGCTGGAAGAGGGAACTGGAAATCGTCGGCATCGGATACCGTGTGGAACTGAAGGGCAAAGGAACCGTCGTGTTCACCTTGGGATACTCGCATCCGATCGAGTTCCCGCTGCCTACTGGAATCGACGTAGCCGTCGATCCCAAGCAGACGCGCCTGACGGTCAGCGGCATCGACCGCCAGAAGGTCGGACAGGTTGCGGCCGATATGCGGGCGCTGCGTCCGCCGGATCCGTACAAGAATAAGGGCGTGCGCTACGTTGGCGAGCGGCTGAAGAAGAAGGTTGGTAAGACGGGAGCGAAGTAACGCAGGCCGTCAGTCCGAAGACCTGTCATTCCGAACGAAGTGAGGAATCCCTACCTCACCCAGATGTATGGTTCAGTAGGGATTCCTCCCTTCGGTCGGAATGACAAAGCAAATGCAATTTCATCGCGGCGCACAGAACGTTGCGAAGGAAAGGGATTCGACAGCGGCGAAGCTGTTGAACTAAGAATTATGATTCCTCAGATTTCAAAAGACGAAGTACGGCGGCGGGTGCACACTCGCATTCGCAAGAAGATGCAGGGAAGCGATGAGCGTCCGCGGCTGAATGTATATCGCTCGCTCAATCACATCTACGCGCAGGTGATCGACGATGCGAAAGGCTTGACCATCGTCTCCGCCTCGACCGCTTCCGGAAAGAAAGAAACGAAAGGCAAGAAGCGCACCGGAGGCAACGTGGCCTCGGCGAAAGAGATTGGCAAGCTGATCGCGCAGCGTGCGCAGGAAAAAGGCGTGAAGCAGGTGGTCTTCGATCGCGGCGGATATCTCTATCACGGACGCATCAAGGCCCTGGCCGACGCGGCTCGCGAAGCAGGATTGGAGTTCTAATCAACATGGCAGCAACTGCAAAGAAGAGAATTGACGCCGGCCAGTTCCAATTGAAAGATCAGGTCGTCGCCATCAATCGTGTGACCAAGGTCGTCAAAGGCGGCAAGAACCTGTCGTTCGCGGCGCTGGTGGTGGTCGGAGATCCATCCGCGGGAGTGGTCGGCTACGGCTCGGGCAAAGCCAAGGAAGTTCCGCAGGCGATCCGCAAAGGCATCGAGTCGGCGAAAAAGAATCTGATCAAGGTGAATCTCACGCAGACCACCGTGCCGCACATCGTGCTCGGACGTTTCGGTTCCGGACAGGTTCTGCTCAAGCCGGCTCCGGAAGGAACTGGCGTGATCGCCGGCGGCGCCGTTCGCGCGGTCATGACCTCGGCTGGAGTGCAGAATGTGCTCACGAAATCGCTCGGCACCGCCAATCCGCACAATGTAATCAAAGCTACCTTCGATGCGCTCGGCAAGCTACGAGATCGCGGGGAAGTGGCCGCGCTTCGCGGCAAAACCGCGCAGGAGCTGTAATCCATGGCAGAGAAAAAGACAACAAGCGCGGGAGCGAAGGGCACGGTTCGTATCCGCTGGGTGCGGTCGTACATCGCTTCGCCGGTAAAACACAAGAAGATCGTCAAGGGTCTTGGCTTCACTCGGCTGAATCAGGTAGTCGAGCGCGAGGACACACCCTCTATTCGTGGCATGGTGAAGAAGGTTCCGCACCTGCTGGAGTTTGTGCAGTAAGGCGGCTTCTGGCTCTTGGCTACTGGCTTCTGGCTAAGTCCTGAAGTTTTTCAGGCTTTAGCCGGAAGCCGGCAGCCAGCGGCCAGCAGCCCTGAAGAGTTCGTAGGAAACACAATGAATCTTTCTAATCTACGCGCCCCTAAAAAGGCGAATTCGAACAAGAAGCGCGTCGGACGCGGTATGGGATCGGGCATGGGCAAGACCTCGACCCGAGGACACAAAGGACAGCGCTCGCGCTCCGGATCGCGCATGATGCGCGGCTTTGAAGGCGGCCAGATGCCGCTTCACCGCCGTCTCCCCAAGCGCGGATTCACTAATATCTTCCGGACCGAGTACACCATCCTCAACCTCGACCGCATTGCCGAACTCGGCGAGGCGGAAGTCACGCTTGAGGCGTTGGTTAAGGCCGGTCTTGCGAAAGACGGCGCTCTGGTGAAAGTTCTGGGCGATGGCGAGCTCAAGAAGAAAGTAAACGTGCAGGCGCACAAGTTTTCCAAGTCAGCGCAAGAGAAGATCACCAAGGCCGGCGGCAAGGCAGAAGTCATCGGCGCAGCATAAGGATGTTTGATTCACCATGTTTGAGAAGTTAGCCAATATCTTCCGCGTGCCCGACCTGCGGACCCGTGTTCTGTTTACCGCATGGATCCTGGCGGTCTACCGCCTGGGCGGCCACATTCCCACTCCGGGAATCAATGGCGACCTGCTGGCGCAGTTCTTCGACCAGCAGCGCGGTACCGTGCTCGGCTTCGTCGATCTGTTCAGCGGCGGCAACCTGCGCAAGCTCACCGTCTTCGCGCTCGGCATCATGCCGTACATCACGGCGTCGATCATTCTGCAACTGCTGACAGTCGTGTATGAGCCGCTCGCGAAGCTGCAAAAGGAAGGCGAGCTGGGGCGCAAGAAGATCACGCAGTGGACCCGCTACCTCACAGTGGTTCTCGGGTTGCTGCAATCGTTGGGAATCGCGATCACGCTGCAGAAGAGTTCGGTATCCGGCGGCGTGCAATACGTGGTTAATCCAGGAATGGGATTCATTGCTCTTACGGTGCTGACTCTCACAGCGGGCACAGCATTCGTCATGTGGCTGGGCGAGCAGATCACCGAGCGCGGCATCGGAAACGGAATGTCGCTGCTGATCTTTGCCGGCATCGTTGTTGGCCTGCCGCGCGGTGTGGCTGACCTCTACGAAAAAGCCCGCACCGATGCATGGGGCGGCTTCACCGTTCCGGCCATGGCGCTGCTGATCATTGTGATGATCGTCGTCGTGGCGTTCATCGTCTTCGTGGAACGCAGCGAGCGGCGCATTCCGGTGCAGTACGCCAAGCGCATTGTGGGACGCAAAATGATGGGCGGCCAGAGCACCTACATGCCATTCCGCGTAAACGCGGGAGGCGTGATGCCGGTGATCTTTGCGGCGTCGATCCTCAGCGCTCCGCTTTTTCTTGCTCCGTACTTCAAGAATGTGCGCGGCTTCGGATGGATGTTTGACCAGTTGCGCGGTGGCGAGCCGCTCTACGAGCTGCTCTACATCATCGGCATCATCTTCTTTGCTTACTTTTATGTCTCGATCATCTTTGATCCGGCACGCGTTGCCGATGATATGCGCCGATACGGCGGATTTATCCCGGGCATCCGCCCGGGCAAGCGCACCCAGGAGTACGTGAACGACATCCTCACGCGCCTGACGCTGGTTGGCGGCATTTACCTGTGCATCGTTTCGATCATCCCTCAGTGGATGATCGGCGGCATTCACCTGAACCACTTGCCTGGATTCATGGGCAACTTCTTCGAACGGTTCCCGAATTGGTTTACGAACGGACTAGGCGTCAACTTCTACTTTGGTGGAACCTCACTGCTGATTGTGGTGGGCGTGGCCATGGACACGGTGAACCAGATCGAAGCGCAGTTGGTAATGCGTCACTACGAAGGCTTTACGCCGCGCAGCGGTCGTATTCGCGGGCGAAGATGGTAAGAGGAAGCTGCCGGCTACCAGCTGCCAGCTACCAGCCAAGTTCAGGTTCCGCTGGCTGCGTGGCTCGTTTTCAGGAGATCGCTGGTTGGGCAGCTGGTTTTGCTGTTGGGTTCGACTGGAAGCTGGTAGCTGGAAGCTGGCAGCTCAGTTATAATCAAAGACTGCAACGGCTCTCTGGACGTCGTTCTTGTCCCGCCCGCGGCAGCAACGATCATCTCAAGCCTAATGGTTCCGATGCCGTTCTCCGACGAGGAAACGAGCCTATGCGGAATCCTGCATTTTTTGAGAGTGTGGCCTGATGGCCATTATGTGCAAGTCGCCGGCTGAAATTGAGAAAATGCGTCGCAGTGGGCGCATCGTTCGGCAGGTTCTCGACGCGACAGTGGCGGCAGTGAAGCCGGGCATTAGCACCATGGATCTTGAGTCTGTGGCTGCGGCCAAGATCGATGAGCTCGGAGCCAAGCCGGCGTTCAAGGGTTATTACGATTACCCTTGTGTGCTCTGCACCTCGGTGAATCAGGAGATCGTACACGGCATTCCTTCCGCTAAGCGCATGCTGAAGGAAGGCGACATCGTTTCGATCGACTGCGGCGTAGTGCTCGACGGCTACTACGCGGATTCGGCTGTGACGGTCCCGATCGGGAACCACCTGAAGCCGGAGATTAAGAAGCTGCTGGATGTTACTAAGGCTTCCCTGGAGCGTGCGATTCAGACGGCGCGCATTGGCAGTACGGTCGGGGATGTCGGCGCGAGCGTGCAGGAGATGGTCGAAGCTAATGGTTTCAGCGTAGTCCGAGAATTTGTCGGACACGGGATTGGAACCAGGCTGCACGAAGAGCCGCAGGTTCCCAATTACGGAACACGGGGACACGGTCCGAGATTGCGCGAAGGCATGGTGCTCGCGATTGAACCGATGGTGAATGTCGGCAGGCCGGACACGCGACTGCTCGACAACAAGTGGACAGCCGTGACCGTGGATGGAAGTCTGAGCGCTCACTTCGAGCACTCGGTGGCGGTCACCAAAGATGGACCTGTAGTTTTGACGGCATAGAATTTCAAGCTGCTGACAGAAAGTCGGCAGCTAAGGAACTGATTGAGCAAAGAAGACGCGATTGAAGTAATGGCGGTGGTTCTAGAGCCGCTGCCCAATGCAATGTTCCGGGTCGAGCTGGAGAACAAGCATCAAGTTCTCGCCCATGTTTCCGGACGTATGCGAAAAAATTTCATCAAGATCCTGCCCGGCGACCGCGTCGCTGTAGAGCTATCACCGTACGACCTGAACCGCGGCCGGATTGTTTATCGGTATAAGTAAGCTCCTAAGCTGCTGAGCTTCTGAGCTGGCAGCCTGGATACCAAAAGGGGATTTAGCTAAGCAGCTCAGAAGCTGAGCAGCTTAGCAGCTTGTTTTATGAAGGTCAGAGCATCAGTTAAGAAGATTTGCGATAAGTGCAAGATCATCCACCGCCGCGGAGTGGTGCGCGTGATCTGCGAAAACTCAAAGCATAAGCAGCGTCAAGGATAAGTAACTATGGCACGCATTGCAGGCGTCGATCTTCCGCGCAACAAGCACGTGAACATCGCGCTCACTTACATCTACGGCATCGGCAATCCGCGTTCGGCGCGCATTCTCGCCACCGCGAAGGTCGAGCCTGACAAGAAGGTCCAGGACCTAAACGAAGACGAGGTCAATCGCATCCGTCAGGTGATCGAAGCGGAGGGCAACGTCGAAGGCGATCTGCGGAAGGACACGTCGATGCACATCAAGCGGCTCATCGAGATCGGCTCCTATCGCGGATTCCGTCATCGCCGCAACCTCCCGGTGCGCGGACAGCGCACGCACACCAACGCCCGCACGCGCAAAGGTCCGCGCAAGGGCACGGTAGCGAACAAGAAGAAAGCGGCGGCGAAGACATAACCATGGCAAAACCGGCAGCAGCAGCAGGCGGCGCGGCAGCGCCCGAAAAGAAAACAGGCAAGAAGAAGCAGTTCAAGAAAAAAGAACGCAAGAATGTGCCGTTTGGGCTGGCGCACATTCAGGCTTCATTCAACAACACCATCATCACCATCACAGATAATGAGGGTAAGGTGGTGTCGTGGAAGAGCTCCGGATCGCTCGGCTTCCGCGGTTCCCGAAAAGGGACTCCGTTCGCCGCGCAGCAGGCAGCGATGAACGCAGCCAATCAGGCGCGCGATCACGGCATGCGCTCGGTTGACGTTCGCGTGAGCGGCCCCGGATCGGGACGCGAATCCGCAATCCGCGCTCTCGCAGCGGCTGGCATCGAAGTGCGCATGATCCGCGACGTGACGCCGATTCCGCACAACGGATGCCGTCCGCCGAAGCGGAGACGAGTGTAGGTTTTTGTTTGTCATTCCGAGCGTAGCGAGGAATCCCTATAGCCACGAAACGGCATGGGTACAGTAGGGATTCCTCGCTACGCTCGGAATGACAAGAGGAAAGTAGCCTGAACAACTAAGAAGCGTTCAGGGTGCTTAGGAAAGCTGGATCGGGACGAAGGGCAATGCCGCCTGTAAACCGATCACAACAACCCGAGGTTTGGAGAAACAATGGCACGTTATAAAGGACCAGTTTGCCGCCTTTGCCGACGCGAAGGCATGAAACTCTTTCTCAAGGGCACCAAGTGCTTCAGCGATAAGTGCCCAGTCGAGAAGCGCAACTTCGCTCCCGGACAGCATGGAAAAGATCGCAAAGCCAAAGTCGTTGGCTACGGTCTCCAGCTCCGCGAGAAGCAGAAGACCAAGCGCATCTACTTCACGCTGGAAAAGCAGTTCCGCAACTACTTCGAGAAAGCCTCCCGCGCCAAAGGCGTAACCGGCGCCAAGCTGCTGGAGCAGCTCGAACGTCGTCTCGACAACGTGGTCTATCGCCTGGGCTTCGCGATTTCGCGTCGCCAGGCTCGCCAGCTTGTTCGTCACGGACACGTTGCGGTAAATGGACGCAAGGTGAACATTCCCTCGTACCAGGTTGCGGTCGGTGAAGAGATCGTGGTGCGGGATAACAGTAAGAAGATGACAGTGCTGGAGATCGCGAAAGAATTTACGAGCCATCAGCCGGCAGTGAACTGGTTGGAAGTCGATCGTGACAACTACAAGGGAAGAGTCACGGCTCTCCCGAAACGGGAAGACATCAATCTGCCGGTCAACGAACAGTTGATCGTCGAATTGTATTCGAAGTAAAAAGCGGAATTGAACACGGAGGTCACGGAGGAACACGAAGGATTTCGATTGTTTCCTCTGAGTCCTCCGTGACCTCCGTGTTCAATCCAAAACAAAACTGACTAACTCGAAAGGGAACCACGGCGTGGCCGCCGCAGAATGCTTCGCGACGCATTAGCCGCGCAGGAAACTTCAGCTCACTGAATTAACAGAAAAGGACAATGAACATGCTCTGGAAGGGATTTCAAAAACCGAAGCGGCTCGCCGCTGACACCGACACGCTCACCGATAAGTACGGCAAGTTTTACGCACAGCCGTTTGAGCGTGGATTCGGAACCACTATTGGAAACGCGCTCCGTCGCGTTCTGCTCTCCTCGATTGAAGGTGCTGCAATTACTGCGGTCCGCATTGAGGGCGTTCTGCACGAGTTTCAGTCGATTCCAGGGGTCGTCGAAGACGCCACCGACATCATCCTGAATCTCAAGCAGGTTCCATTCAAGTTGAACAGCGAAAATCCCAAGGCGATCTACCTGAAGACCGACCAGCCAGGCGTGATCACCTCCGGCATGATCGAAGCCGACGGTGATGTCGAGATCCTCGACAAGGATGTGTACATCGCCACAGTGAGCGAAGGAGGCAAAGTTGACATGGAAATGCGTCTGAAGCGCGGACGCGGCTATGTCTCTGCCGACAAGAATTTCGACGAAGACCTCGGACTGGGCTTCATTCCTATTGATTCCGTCCACTCGCCGGTGCGCAAATGCAACTACACCGTCGAAGCCGCGCGTCTGGGACAGATCACAGATTATGACAAGCTCACGCTCGAAGTCTGGACCAACGGCGCAGTAGCTCCGGCAGATGCCATCGGCCTCTCGGCGAAGTTGTTGAAAGATCATATGAACATCTTCATCAACTTCGAGGAAGAGCTCGAAACCGAAGGAGCGGACGATCGCAAGCCCGAGATTCGCAACGAGAATCTCAATCGTTCGGTCGAGGAGCTGGAGCTCTCGGTCCGCAGCTACAACTGCCTGAAGAACGCGAACATTCAGACGATTGGCGAGCTGGTACAGAAGTCCGAAGCCGAGATGCTGAAGACGAAGAACTTCGGGCGCAAGTCGCTGAACGAGATCAAAGAGATCCTCGCGCAGATGGGACTGAGCTTGGGCATGAAGATCGATGAGCACGGAAACGCCGTGCCAGGTCCAACGAGCCAGGCTCCAGCTGCCGTTCTCGCTGGAACATATCGCACGCCGGAAGACGATCTGGAAGACGATGAACCGGCAGGGACGTTCTGAAAACAGGCATTCGGCACTCGGCATTCGGCTTTCGGCCAGCAACCGTCCGTAGCTGAATGTCGAGGGCAGATGCTCCGAAACTGATTTTCAAAATTCGAAGCTCAGTTTCAAGAGAAGTTCAGTTTCAAAGTAGGATCACTCGGCAACATAGGTTCTCGTGAGGTTCTGCCATGCGGGTTAGTGGCCGAACGCCGACAGCCGAAAGCCCGCTCCAGAGCGGTCGCAAACTACAGCAAGGCTTAGGACAACACCATGCGTCACCTGAAAGCAACCTGGAAACTAGGACGTAACACCAGCCATCGGCGCGCGCTGCTGCGCAACCTGGTGAGCTCGCTGATTCTCGAAGAGCGAATCGAGACGACGGTCGCAAAAGCGAAAGCGATGCGTCCGCACGTGGAAAAGATGATCACCTTCGGCAAGCGGGGCGACGTAGCTGCTCGCCGTTCGGCAGCATCGTTTCTCACTTCGCGGGAAGCCGTCGATCGGCTCTTCGCCGAAGTAGCTCCGCGGTACGGCGATCGCAGTGGCGGATATCTGCGCATCATCCGCACCGGTTTTCGCAAAGGCGATGGAGGCGAAAAAGCCTTCATCGAGCTGATCGGCTCGGAAAAGATTCTCGACGAGCGTCGCGAAAAGCGTGCCGAGCTGCGCGCCAAGCGGCGCGAGGAGATGGAAAAGGCGATGCAGGAACAGCAAGCCAACATTGAAGCCAGCGGTGGTCCCGCAGCGGGCGAAGGCGAGAACAAGTCCGAGTAAGCTTCAGTTTATTTCATTTCAAAAGCGCGGATTTATTCCGCGCTTTTTTGTTCGGTGGAGCCGGCCCGGCCTCGGCCGGGTGTTCGGCGGGATTGAATACGGATGGCATGGAGGAACACGGAGGAATGCTGGATTCTCGGAATTTTGTAACCAGCAGTGAGTGTAGAACCCTGAGGCGACGTCGAGCTGTGAAGCATACAAGAAATCCTCTGTCCTCTGTGTTCAATCTTTGACAATTGAGTTAAGTTCCAGCAGCAACCGAGCGCGAAGATTCCAGCTGCCATGGTCGCAAACGTGGAACCCACCTGCGTACATTGCGAGAATATTCGCGGTAGTCACCGCCAAACTTCCTGCGCAGCGTTGGTTCTTCATACAACAGGATGAACAAATTCACTCCAACCGAGATCGCGAGTGCGTACCACAATAGAACGGCCGAAAATTCCGAAAACAGAATCGCGCAGCTTGCGAGAAACAAGCCACTCCCCACATACATCGGATTTCGGACATAGCGATAGGGTCCACTCACGACCAGCCGACGCGGAGCGTCGAACGGAGCAGGTGTTCCTCGCCCACTGCTTACGAAGTGTATGAAGCATGAGACTGCAATGGCAGCGCCGAGAGAAAGTGGGATCAATCCGAGCCAGCGTAAAGCGCTCACCGAAGCTAACTGCAGCGATGTATGCAGACCGATCCAACGCGGAATCAACCAGAGCCATACCAACATGAATCCGCAGATGTAGATGAGACTTCGCCCCGCCACAAAAACTCGTTGTCCCATCGCTGCCTCCTCGATTGATGGGAAGTATAGACCTCTATGAGGCGATCACGGCAGCAAGCGGTAGCTCCTTGGAGTTCTTTTCAGGATTGCTCGCCTGAGTAAATGCGTAGGTTTCCGAAACCCAATCCGTGGGCTTCCACCGGCCTTGGAAATGGCTCAAATACTTTCTCCCAGCTGCTTGAGCTGGTCGCGCAAATGTTCGAGACGATCCTTCAACTCGGCGGTGATGTTGGGAGTCGGCGAATCAGTGCTCATGAACCGGAGCGCGGTGTCGTAAGCCTTGCGCGCATTGGCTTTGTTCCGCTCACGGCGGTCGTTATGCCGGGCGCTCAGGGCAAGGTCGGCAAAGGTGATGCCGGTTTGCAATTCGTTTTTCAGGAAATCCGCCGTTACTTCTTGTTGATCCATTGGACTCGGCCCAGCACTCTTCTTATATCCACGGCAAAGCACTGCAAGTTTGGATGCCGGTTATTTGCTTTCGGCTTTCAGCTAACAGCTTCCGCGAGCAACAACGAAAGCAAAACACGACATGGACTGCACGGACGGCACGGATCACACGGATGCGCCAGCGGTGTCTGCTTTGTCCGCTCCGCAGCTCGGGGGCTTCGTGGCTTGGCAGGCTCGGTGCTCCCGTTAAGATCCGCCGCACTGAGTCGCGGGCACATCCCGCCACACCAGGGCAGCATCTCATCGCATGTTGTAAATCCCCTACGCACTATTCCGCCTGCATAGGCGACGGTGTTCTGCGCAGAGAGAAGGGCGCGCAGAATGCCGAATACTACCAGTGTATTTACGCCGAAATCTGTCACTCAACGCAAAGTGCTGCATTCCTGGAAAGACATCGCCAGCTACACAGGCAGAGGTGTGCGTACGCTTCAGCGATACGAAGTTCAGCTTGGCTTCCCTATCCACCGGCCGGCGGGAAGAAGTCGAAGCGCGGTGCTTGCGTTTTCCGACGAGGTCGATGAATGGTTGGGCAAGCCAATGGCTGTTATTGGGCCCATCGTTGTGGCGCCGCACGCATCAACAGCAGACCAAGGTCGGGAGCGACGAGAATGGCTGGCGGTTGCAGCTAACGCAAAACTCAGTTGCGAGAGAGCACGGGCGGCGTACGACGGTTGCAGGCGGCAATCGAAGCGCGTGGAAGAAATGATTGAAAGGCTCAAAGCAGCCCGCGTGCGACTGCAAAACCGACCGGCGCTCTTCGTATAAGCTAAGGGAAACCGAGCCCGCGGCTAAGTCCCAAAGATTTTTCGCTGCATTTAAGGCGACGTTAAAGCATCGTCCACGGATAAATCCGTGAGCTCCCACCTCATAAGACGAGGCTAAAGCCTCACCCGCGGATAAATCCGCGCGCTCCTACCAATGCAGCGCGCACTCCACTTGTAGGCTCCTGCGCAACGCTGCTTCTCAGGCGGCCTGGCTTCCAGACTTCGATCTGAACTCGGGTGTTCGCTCCCTGCTGGCTTCCGAAAGCGCTTGGCGCACGCCTTCGGCGTCGTGGTCAGTCGCATAAACGGGAGTCGCGGGCTGCTGACGCCATGATTGGTCCAGGCCATCGTTGTCGACAGGATCGAAGCCCAGCTCATCGACGAGTTTGAAGACAATCTCTTTCGTTCTCCGATCATCCCCCGACACCGGCAACGCGATGCGACCTGCGCTTCCTGCGGGTTGGCCTTTTCTCAACAGGTGATCGGCGTAGATATTGTTGAAGGCTTTCACTACCGGTCGGCCCAACTGCTGTTCGACCCAGCGGCTCTCGACCATGCCGTTCTCGATCGCATCGATACGGCCGTCGCGCTGTTGCGGGTAATAATTGTTGGTGTCGATGACCACAACATTTTCGGGAACGCCTTGGAACAAATCGCGCGGCAGTTCAGGAATGTTCTTCATCGGGATGGTCACAACGATGACCTCGCCGCTGTGAGCTGCCTCTTCGACCGTGACAGGAGTTGCGCCAGTCTCCGCCGCCAAGTCCTTGAGAGTTTCCGGACCTCTTGAATTCGCCACAAAGACTTTATGTCCGAGCGCGCTGAAGCGCCGCGTCAGCGTGCCGCCGATGTGTCCTGCTCCAATAATGCCGATGTTCATAAGCTTTCCTCGTGATCGATCTCTAGCTTAGTAGATTAGAACAAGCCGCTAAGCTCCGGAGCTGCTAGGTAGAGAAGCTGCCGGCTACCGGCTTCCGGGGGCTCCGGCGGCAGCAACAAATGTAAAACAGACGATCGCTTGACTTCGCTCACCATAGGCGGCATCCCTTTCTCACAACGATGTCGCGGCTTCCACGAAACAGCATCGGTTACTCAAGCCAACTCTCTTAGAGCATCTCCTGCTCCGGCCAGATTGGTCAGCTTCATCTCAGCGTACTTGCGCGAGAGGACGACTCCAGGGGCTCCTGCGCGAAAAGCGGCGAGTACCGCGGCTTTCACGTCGGCGGGCTGCGTGCGCTTCTCCTTCAGACCCGTAGGAATATCGATATCGATGCCGGGGTAAATCGGAATCGCGCCATTTACTTCCGCGAGTGCGCGGCGGGTTTCGCGCGCGACATATTCGGCTGACATTCCCGAAGTGGGCAAAGCTTCCAGGCTGGCTTCGTGCTGGTATCCGAGCAGACGATAGTGCAGTTCCAGAACCTCGTCGCCAGTCAGGTCGCGGAAGACGGTTGAATTTACATTGCGGATATAGTGCGCAAAGCGCGGCCCGGCACAGTTGTTGTAAGGGCAAGGTTTGAGAAAATCGGAGACCTTGGCAATGCGCGCATAATCCTGATCGGCCTGATAAAACGGGCTCATCGTCACCAGGTGCATGATGTGCCATCCGACCTGAGCCTTGGGATTGATCGCCTTCACCGCCTGACGCAGCAGTTCATACACTTCTTCCTGGCTGCGGAACCAGAACCTGTGCCATTCCAGGATCTCGGGATAGTCGAGCAACACTCGCCACAACGACACAAAATCACCCGCCGCAGCGTTCGCACTGGGCTGCGTGACCTGCTTCACCCACTGATGGAGCGCCGTGTAGCCCGCCCGCGCGCGCTCAACCTTAATACCTTGGTCCGTCGCTTTGCTGACGCAGTACTTGCAGAAGCAGTAGATCCTTGAATTGCCGTTAAAGTTCCCAAAATGCGCACCGATGGTGTTGTTGAACGGCCCCTGGCGCTCGGATTCCCACATCATGCCGTCGAGATCGTTGTGGCGAAACCAGGTTTCAACCAGCGCGACGAGAAAACTGCGCGCATTCGGATTATTCAGGCAGGTGCTGCCGCCGGGACGCCCTTCGAGATCGATTTCGGCAATCTGCTCGAAGGCCGGCATCAGGCGCGGATTGTAGGCTTCTTCGAAGAGGCAGTACGTCTGCATCCCGCGCGCTTTGGCTTTTGGGATCACGTCGGCGAGAATGTCGAAGTCGCCCAGTTCAGGCGCGCGCACATCTTTGATCACTGACTTCGAAGCAAACTCGGGATACATTTTTGAATAACTGCCGCCATGGATTTCGTCGTCCGCATGCACACCATGATCGGGCAGCGGCTGGCCGGGAATCTGCCGTCCGGAGAGACCGCGTCCGTAGGTGAAGACAGCGGGCATGACGACGTTGACGCCGGCCTTCTGCTGAAAGGTATCGAGAACCTGATCGACACCTTCATCGACGAACGATCTTGCTCCCACTTGGATAGCGACAAAGCGCTTTCCGCCGTTCAGCGATAGATTGGCAGGTTGTTGCTTGGCGGCATCGGTGGCCGCGTCAACCCAGGTCCTCACACCGGCCTTTGAGAGGACCGGCAGCGCAGTAAGGGCTTTCAGGAAGTTGCGGCGCGAGGGTTCCGGGGCTTTATTGGATGATTCGTCCATATTGTCTATCCAGCGACAGAGTTTCTGCGGATCATGATGTGACCGCAGTTAAAAGGCGGGAGTTAACACGAAAGGCACGAAGGTTGACGAAGTTCACGAAGCTCCGTGACCTTGATCTTTATTTTCGCGATATTCGTGTTAGCTCTGGCTGTCGTTGGATAATTTATACGATTAATGCAAAGACGGGAATATGCGATCGCTTTGGCAGCACCTCGTCATTGGCAGCACCCGGAAGAGCAGCAGGGTGCAGGCCGCGGTTTCTTCGCGCGGACAAAGGCACTGATGAACTTATCTTCCACTTCTTTGGCAATCCCATCCACATCGATCGCTTCGGTGCTCAGAAATGCGCGGGCGTGTTCGATGTTGTAAACGCGAGTTGGTTCGATCTCAATTGATTCAAAGCCGGCGTTGGTTAGCTTGGCGACGTAGTCGGCATCCTTGAGCGCGCCGCCGATGCAACCTACCCATAGCAGCATGCTTTTGCGGATGTCGTCGCGAAGGTCTCCCCGCACTACGACGTCGGAGACGGCAAAGCGGCCTCCTGGCTTGAGTACGCGGAAGGCTTCGCGCAGCACGCGATCTTTGTCGGCAGAAAGATTGATGACGCAGTTGGAGATGATCACGTCGACCGAGCAATCGGGAAGTGGAATATCTTCGATTTCCCCTTTCAGGAATTCAACATTCTCTATGCCGGCTTTCTTTTGGTTCTCGCGCGCGAGGGCCAGCATGTCGTCGGTCATGTCGAGGCCATAGGCTCTTCCAGTCGGACCAACGCGGCGTGCAGAGAGCAGCACATCAATTCCTCCTCCGGAGCCGAGGTCCAACACGATTTCGCCAGGCTTGAGTTCCGCGGAAGCAGTTGGGTTCCCGCAGCCCAGAGAGGCCCTTATCGCTGCATCGGGAAGCAAGTTCTTCTGCGAGTCGTCGTAGAGATCTTTGGTGATCGGATCGATCTCCGTGCCACAGCACGCCGATGCTCCACAACATGCGCTTTCTTCGCCGATCGCGGCGCGTCGCGCAGCCTCGCCGTATTTCGCCTGGACTGCTTGCTTTACATCTCGGTTCATAACTGCTCCTCATATTCGCATACGCGAATGCAATGAATCTACACCCGCCCGATATATTCGTCAAGGCGAATGTGTATAATGGCTAATCGTGAAGTCAAACGAGAAGCCGGTTTCTCTGGACCAGTTGTTCCGGGCGCTTGCTGATCCCACACGGTTGCGGCTGATCCATCTGATGTCGGAGCAGGAAATCTGTGTGTGCTATTTCATCGAGGTGATTGGGGCACCGCAGCCGACGATCTCGCGACATCTCGCGTACCTGCGGAGAGCAGGGCTGGTGGCTGCTCGGCGGCAAGGGAAGTGGATGCACTATCGGCTGACCGCCCCTCGCGATCCTCATGCCCTCGCGATTCTCAACACCACACTGGACGCGCTGAAGAACAGCGCTGAGATGCAGCGCGACTGCGAGCGGCTCAACCGCGCCTGCTGCGGTCCGAAGAGCCTGGTGCAGGTGCTCGGCGCTCCGGCGCCGATGCGAATTGACTCGGTGAGTTGAGCATGGAGAGATTCAGCCGCCCTGTAAGTATGCCTTTTTCTGCAACGCGAGACCATCGCTGCACATCTTGGACGCTAAGGAGAAAGAGTTCATGAAGATTGCAGTTACCTGTGTGATTACAAAACAGCGGGCTCCTACTGTGAATAGTCTGAGTCCCATTATGGGAATGTGGATCGACGGGCCGGAGGTCGGCGCGAGATCCACATTGCCCTGAAGTTATATTTGTGACCGAGTCCTCAGCGTCCGCAGCAAAGGACGGGGTATTCCCCGGATCTTTGGCTTGGTGTCCCAAACCAACTTCCAGCCCGGCATCCCGGCGGCACTGCTGTGGATTTTAACTGGGGTCCAATCACGCTTATCTGCTCGATGGATGCGGCACGTTCGCTTGGTTCTGCGCTGACGCGCAGAGTCAAGTAGATGGAGTGCTTAGTTGAAGCCCGATGACCTCGGTGCCTAGCTGCATAGTTCCTGTGCTAGTTCGGTTTCCGAATCGAAGAAGCCCGAAAATACCTCTTCCTAGGACCACCGCAGGCCATGCCCTTCCGGCTTTTTAAAGCAGGTTCTCCCCGAAAAACCTGTTGGGAATTCGGCCTTTGGTTGGTATCGTCGCATCATAAGGTAACCAGCAGGATGTTTTGGAAGGTTACTGCTTTATTGATTGGGGGTTACACCATGAAGAAGTCGTTTCGCATGCTAGTCGGAACCATAATTCTCGGAGCCGCGGTCGCTGCGGCGAGTGTTTCGCACAATCGGCCAGCGTCGGCTGGCGCAGACCCAGTGCCGGCATGCCCTCCGGGCGGATGCCTTATCAACTAGCCGCCCGAACAGGCACTGAGAGCGGCATTAACTTTTCTGCTTGTAGAAGGCCGGGCGAAGGAATATCCTCCTCGAAACGGATTCGACGATGTCCGGCCTTACCCTTCAAGCGGTCTTAATATGGTCGTCAGCTCCGATTCTGCAGCTGTTGTGTGTCTACCTGTTATATCGACGTAAGCTGCTGAAACAGTTCACATTCCTTGCCTCCTATTTACTGTTTCTCACACTCCTGAATGCGATTCGCTTAGTTTGTTACCGCGAATTTGGTTTGTCTTCCTGGGCCTATTTTTCTGTGTACTGGGTCGGGACTGCGCTGGCGAACATTGCCGCAATTGCGGTGCTCTATGAGCTTTTCTGCGGCGCCTTCAAGCCATTCGCGGGTTTGCAGGATTTAGCGAAGATCGTATTCAAGTGGGCTGCTGGATCTATTTTGTGCATAGCCTTTGTTGTGTTCATCAGCAATGCGGCATCTGTCGCCAGTACGCCCAACCATTGGTTGACGCTCACTATCCACGATTTCGAGCGCACCGTGGCTCTAATGCAGTGTGCGTTATTGATCTTCCTGTTCGTCGGTTCCCAGCATCTCGGCCTCTCGATGAAGAATCGGGTATTTGGTTTCGCGCTGGGATTCGGATTCGATGCCTTGTGCCAGCTCTTGGTGTTCAGCACGTTGATGAATCGAGTGAGTAAGATTCACCTTGGGTCACAGTTACTGCCGATGGGGTACTACGTCTCGCTATTGGTCTGGATGGTCTATCTCTTGAAGCCAGAACCTTCACGCGAGTCGCTCCACATTCCCCTTACTTCTCCGTTGCTGCGCTGGAACGAGATCGCTCTGCAAATGGGCCACACCGGTAAGCTCGCGGTTGCAAATCCAGAGCCGTTCATGCCGCAGGTTGAGCGGCTGGTTGAGCGAGTATTACAGAAGGAATTCGTAGAGCGACGCCACGCACAATCGCACGTCGAATAGCTCTCACCTCCTCACGTCAGGCAACTCACTTGCACCTTTCAGTATGTTGCGCGGCCGCCGCTTAGATCGAAGACTGCGCCGGTAGTAAAAGAATTCTCCTCAGAGACAAGCCATGCGACCATGGCGGCAATCTCATCGACTTCAAGAAAGCGTCCACGAGGAATGCGAGCTAGCATGAAATTGATGTGTTCCGGAGCCATCTGATTAAAGATGCTCGTCTTTGCCGCCGCCGGTGTAATGCAGTTAACAGCAATATTCTTGTCCGCCGTCTCTTTGCCAAGAGATTTCGTCAGCGCTATCACACCGGCTTTCGATGCGCTGTATGCAGATGCATTGGGATTGCCTTCCTTTCCGGCGATTGAAGCCACGGTCACGATTCGCCCATATCCATGGCGGAGCATGTGCGGAATTACCGCATGGCAGCAGAAGAAGACGCCGTTGAGGTTGACCTCCATAATCTTTTTCCAGGCATCGATGGGATACTCCCACGTCTTATGGTTGCTTCCCGCGATGCCTGCGTTGGCGACGAGAATATCGATTCTTCCGAAGCGCGAGATAGTCGATGCAGTCGCGGCGGCGACACTGGAAGCATCCGACACGTCGGCGATTTCGGATGAAATCCGACCCGCAGTTTGAAGCTCTTTGCCAGCATCTGAAAGACGTTCCGCATCTCGGTCCCACAACGAAACGGCGGCACCGGATGCCAGAAGGCGCCTGGAGATCGCGAAGCCAATTCCTTGCGCAGCCCCGGTGACTACCGCGCAACGGTGCTTGAGATCAATTTGGTTCATGTTCCTCCATGCGCGGCGTTTCAGCTTAGGTGGCTTGCAATGGAAATGGAGTATATACAACTGATTTGTTCTGAACATTCGAGGAGAGCCCAGCATGCAGAACGAGGGGATGTTCGCAACCTATCCAAGCCTGCGAGACAGAGTCGTTCTAGTCACAGGGGGCGCGAGTGGCATTGGGGAGGCCATTGTGGATGAATTCGCTGTGCAAGGAGCGCGGGTCTGCTTTTTCGACGTGCAGGACGAAGCCGCAGCTGCCCTCATGGCCCGATTGTCATTGTCACGGAATCCTCCCGCCTACTACTCCTGTGATCTCACCGATATCGCCGCGGTACAAGATAATGTGAAAAGAGTGTTGGAGCGTTTTGGGACAGTGGACGTGCTCGTCAACAATGCCGGCAATGACACCCGCCACAAAATTTCAGAGGTGACGCCGGAGTTCTGGGATTACACCATTGCTGTCAACCTGAAGCATCAGTTCTTTATGACACAGGCAGTCATCCCTTGCATGCAACAGGCGCAGCGCGGCTCGATTATCAACATGAGTTCGATCGGCTGGGTCATTCCGTCCGTCAATCAGGCGGTGTATGTAACAGCGAAGGCCGGCATTATCGGAATGACTCGCACGCTTGCTCACGAGCTTGGGTCAAGCAACATACGAGTGAATTCGATCATGCCCGGAGCTGTGCTTACCGAACGACAGCAAAGACTCTGGCTGACAGAAGCCTACAAAGGAGAAGTACTCTCGCAGCAGGCTCTGAAGAGAATGATTTTGCCTGAAGAAGTGGCGCGACTTGTGCTTTTCCTCGCTGCCGACGATAGTTCAGCAATCACGAACCAGAGCTACATCATCGACGCCGGCTGGGTCTAACAATTTTCCGAATTAGGACAGCGCATATAAAAGCATAAAAGAAGACGTGTGACTCCAGGCTATCACTCCGTTCGGAGCGCCTGCATAACGTCGACTCTCGCAGCCCGCGCTGCCGGAACTAGCGATGCGATTACCGCTGCCGCAAGCAGCACAAACGCAGCAGCAATCAGAGGCAGGACGCTTGGCTTCTGAAGATTAAAAAGATACGTTCCCGCCACGCGGCTTAGCACCTCGCCTAGGACTGCTCCGGCTACTACTCCAATTGAGGCAATGATCGCTCCCTCAGTGATCACGCCCACCAATAGATCACGAGGTTGGGATCCGAGCGCCAACCGGATGCCAAATTCCCGAATCCGTCCGCTCACTGAAAACGCCAAGACTCCCGCGACTCCGACGATCGCAATCGTCAGCGCAACCGCAGCGAATCCGCCAAATACGAAAGTATTCAGGCGTTCTGGAGTCAGCACCTCGGCGCGGACATCGTCGAGTGTGGCAGCGTGTTCGACTGGTTCATCTGCAGATAAGGTGCGGATGATTCGTGTGACCGGAGTCACCAGCGCATAGGGATCGGTGTGGGTGTGAATGAAGACGCGCCCGCCGAGCAGGAGTCCCTCCTGGAACGGAGAATAAACAGTCAGGGTTGGCTCGGGGATCATGTGTTCGTCGTCAATATCCGCGGCAACGCCAACAATCCGTCGCGGCGTCGGCTTGATGCCGATGAATTTCATTACGGGATCCGTCCACATGATATGGCGATTCAGTGGGTCCTGATTTGGGAATATGCGCTGGGCAAGGGTTTGGCTGATGATCACAACGCTGTCTGTATCTTTTCGGTCCAGGTCATTGAAGTCGCGCCCCGCGAGGATAGGAACCCGCAGAGTTGAGAAGAATCCAGGCGAGATGGTCCGGAGCTGAGCGCGAGGTTCTTCCCCCGCGGGTTGGACGTGCCCTTCAGCCTCGAATAGGAACCCGGTGCCGAACGAACCGGCGTCGCGCCAGGGAACGATAAGGCCGAAAGCAGCATTATCTACACCAGGGAGCTGCCTGATTTGTCGCATTGCCTCCTGATAAAAGTCGACGACCTGCTCCGGCGTCTTGCCATAGGAAACTGCGGGAACATTGATGGCGAGCACGTTCTGAGTATCGAATCCAGACTGCGCCGTTCGGAGTGAGAGCAGTGTCTTCAGCAACATGCTCGCGCCGGCGAGCAGAATGAACGACGCAGCGATTTGCGTGATGGCAAAAGCGCGCAGCCGCTTGGTGGTATTGCCGGTGATCCGCAGCCCACCGCTGGCAAGGCCAATTCCCTGCGAGGTATTCGCCTTTGGCAGACGAGGTACGAATGCCAGAACCACAGCCGCGATGAGAGCCAATCCTGCGCTCACCCACAGCATGCTCGAGTCCACGTTTAGATCGAGCGCACGTACGGAGAACTTCGAAGCATAGCGGGCAAGAATGGCGACCATTGGTCTGGCGCTCAAGACTCCAAGCGTGGCTCCGGCTAGGCACAGAAGAAGACTTTCACACAGCAGCGTCCAACGCAGCGCCCGGTTGCTGGCGCCCAGTGCAGCGCGAATCGCGAGTTCGCCTTCGCGGCGCACGGTGCGAGCCAAAATCAGGTTGGCGACATTTGAACATGCGATGACAAAAACCAGTGCGGACGAGATAAGCAGCACCAGCAGCACCGTGCGCGCATTCGAAGTGATCTGGTCGCGCAGCATTCTTGCTTCGATCGCGAAATTTGCTTTCGCCGGATAATCTTTTGGGTACTCCTTCATGACGGCGTTGTGCACACTCGTCAGTTCGGCGCGAGCTTGATCGAGCGTGGCGCCGGGTGCGAGGCGTCCAAAGAGCTCGGTCATGCGGTGGACGCGTCCCGTCACCATCGTGGCCGACAGGTGATGAGGACTGGTAACGATATTGCTGATGATCTCGGTCTCGGTGGGATAAGGCACAGAAGGTTCGAGCACCCCGACGATGGTTGCAGAACGGGTGCCGATCGAATCGAGCCGGACGGTCTTGCCAATTACGGTTGGATCGCTTTTCAATGCGGTCGTCCAGAAGCGATGAGTCAGCACAATGGCGCCGGCGGCGTTGGGGCCATCGTCGTGCGCGTCGAGCAAGCGGCCAAGCTCAGGTTTCAAGCCGACAACATCGAAATACGAGCCGCTAACCACTCCTCCGCGTACGACCCGAGGCTCGCCCAATCCGATCATGGTGAAGCCCATGGTAGAGAAGTCGCCAAACTCGCCGACTGTCTTGACTCGATCCTTCAGGTCCTGGATCTCCGGCACGGAGAAATTCGCGTTTTCAGTGTCGAGTCCGCGCGCACTCTGGCGGATGTAAATCAGCCGGTCTTCGCCGCGATTCACCAGCGGTTTGAGGAGCACTCCTCGAACCAGTGTGAAAATGGCAGCGTTGGCGCCAATACCGAGAGCCAGCGTGAGGATGACCGTAATTGAGAGGCCCTTCACGCGCATCAACGAACGCGCTGCAAACTTCAGGTCCTGGAACATCACGCCTGGGTTGAGTGTCATGGCTGCATCTCCATCGCCGAGTTGGTCACTGGTTCGACGTTTGCTTCAATGGGTTTCGACAATCGTCTATCGGGAATCTGATAAGGAATGTTATCGATACCCGTGCAGGTTTGATTCCCGGTCAGGGCGATTTGCAAGTAATGGATTTCAGGAACCTAGCCTCACGTTCCCCGGGGAGTCAAGCGCTCCTTTTGTTCATTGCCGAAGGGTTCTGTTCAATAACGCACAGTTTGGTTCTGAGGCCCGGGATTCGGCGCAGGCCTGAGGGAAGTGCAGCGTCAAAATCGTGGCAAGCCGGTAAAAGCGAGCGTTGCGGAAACCCAGCAATCACAGTCTCCTTTGCAGGTGTCGATCCGATGTTATCGTTGATGAAGACTCTACCTCACGAGACTAGCAGTGACTCCCAATCCAGATACTCCCGAAGTGCCGAGCTCCGAAACCACCGAATCTTTCAGCGGACTTCTCTCTCAATACCAGCCAGGCAGATCGCGTCCACAGTCGGCGGGCAATCAGATCGAAGGGACTGTTATCGCGATCTCGACCGACTCGGTCTACGTGGATATTGGTTTCAAGACCGAAGGCATTCTGCCGTTGGCCGAAGTTCAGCTTTCCGGTCAGGTTCCCAAAACGGGCGAGAAGATTCTGGTCGCGATCAAAGGACGCGATCCCGAGGGCTACTATCAGCTTTCCCGTTTCAAGATTTCGCGGCCGACAGATTGGGATTCGCTGCAGAAAGCCTTTGAAGAGAAGGCCACAATCGTAGGAACCGTGACTGGAGTAGTGAAGGGTGGCCTGAGTATCGACCTTGGGGTGCGCGCTTTCATGCCGGCTTCGCGTACCGGCACTCGCGATGCTGTAGAGATGGAAAAACTGATCGACCAGGAGATTCGCTGCCGGATCACGAAACTCGATGTTGCCGATGAGGATGTTGTCGTGGATCGCCGGGTCATCGCTGAAGAAGAGGAGCGTTCGCAGAAAGAGCGGCGCTACTCGGAACTGAAAGAAGGAAATGTCATCCGCGGAGTCGTGCGCAGTCTCACCGATTACGGAGCGTTCATCGACCTCGGCGGAGTGGACGGGCTCCTGCACGTAGGTGAGATCTCATGGGCACGAATCAGCAAGCCTGAAGATGCGCTCAGCGTTGGTCAGGAGATCGAAGCGAAGGTCATCAAGATCGAATCGGACAAGCGACGAATCGCGCTCAGCCTTCGCCAACTCCAGCCACATCCGTGGGAAGCAGGCGCGGGGAAGTACAAGATTGGTGATCGTGTACGCGGCGTCATCACCCGTGTTTTAGAGTTCGGTGCGTTCATAGAAGTGGAACCAGGAATCGAAGGCCTCATTCACGTTTCCGAAATGTCGTGGGTGAAGCGTGTACGGAAGGCAAGCGATTTGCTGAAGGCCGGCGAAACCGTTGAGGTCATCGTGCTCGGCATCAATCCAGCGGAGCGCAGGATGTCTCTTGGATTGAAGCAGGCCCTCGGTGATCCATGGAAGGACGCAGAGCGAAAATTCTCCTCCGGCACGGTTGTCGAAGGCCCGGTCACGCGAATGACAAACTTTGGCGCGTTCATCGAAGTGGCGGAAGGAATCGAGGGAATGATTCATGTCAGCGAGATCAGTGCAGAAAAGCACATCAATCATCCACGTGACGTTTTCAAAGTGGGACAGCGCGCAAAAGCACAAGTGCTCTCAGTCGATAAAGAAAAGCGCCAACTTCGACTGAGCATGAAGCAGATGGTCCCCAGCAGCCTCGAGGAGTACATTGGCGATCGAAAACAAGGGGATGTTGTGAGCGGTCGCGTGATCAGCATCTCTGGCGACACTGCCCAAGTGGAGCTTGGAGAAGGCGTACGTGGGACCTGCAGGATCACGCAACCTGGAGCAGAGTCTCAGGAACACGCGTCTCCAGGAACTCTCGATTTGTCGGCCCTCAGTTCGATGCTGAGTGCTCGCTGGAAATCCGGAAGCGCAGCTGGTTCCACGGGCAAAAGCGGGCTCGTCCCAGGTCAGGTGCGCAGCTTTCGTATAAGCAGACTCGACGCCGAATCAAAGCAGATCGAATTAGAATTGGCGTAATTCGCCAACGGCTGTGCAGTCGCGAGATTACTGCGCGCGCCTTACTTCTCAATGGCCATGTCCTTTCGATAGCTACGCGGAAGCCCGCAACTTAGGCATCCTTTCTGTGTTTACCCAGTTCAACCAATAGAGACACAGGTGTGTCTTTCGTGAGGCATGAATGCGTGTGCTGTCTCCCCGCCCCTTCCTTCTCTGCTTAATTGTTTCTGCATTCTCGTACTCCGCTTTCGCTGCGCTTGGAGGTGATGTCACTTCAATTCAGGCGGATCAGGCGCACATGCGCGCGCAGCGCCGAGTGATTCAAAACGCCGCCTACACAGTGCACGAGATGCAAAGCGAGTCGACCACAGTCGTGCGCGAGTTCGTGTCGCCTGACGGCAAAGTATTCGGCATCTCCTGGCAGGGTCCCAGCCGTCCCGATTTGCAACAAATGCTTGGAAGCTACTACTCAGAATTTACAGCCGCCAGGCCAACGCACCGCATGCATGGGCCAGTAACAATTCGAACCCAAAATTTAGTGATTCAATCGGGCGGGCATATGCGCGCTCTGACTGGAAGAGCCTACATTCCCGCAATGGTACCAGCCGACGTACGCCTCGAGGACATTAAGTGAAAAACACATTTCGCGTTCTTCGATTTGCTGCGCTATTCTCATTCGCCTTTCTTCTCGCGGCATGCGGAAGCGGAGGAAGTTCGTCTTCATCCGGAGGAGGATTCAGCTCTGGAGGCGACGGATCAACTGGCACGCAATCCAGCAATAATTCGACCCAGCTGGTAGTCGATTTCGGACCAGCTGAGTTGCTGAATGCTGGATTCGCCGATGAAGATGTGCCATTCATAAGCGTTACAGTCTGCGTTCCGGGAACCCCAACCTGTCAGATCATCGATCACGTGGAAGTAGATACCGGATCGGAAGGACTGCGAATCGTTTCCCCGGCCTTAACTTTGTCCCTTCCACAGCAGACTTCCGGCAACAACGCAATCGCTGAGTGCGTTCAATTTGGCGATCTCACGTATGGCTGGGGACCTGTCGAGAGTGCCGATATTCAGATCGCCGGCGAAGTTGCGAAGAGCGTTCCGATTCACATCCTGGAGCAGGACTTCCAGACAACACCCACAAGCTGCAGCTCTGGCCAGACCGGTGGCCAGCTCTTCGATATTCAAAGTTTGGGAGCCAAAGCGCTTCTCGGAATCGGAGTATTTCGCCAGGACTGCGGGCCGGGGTGCTCAACCGGAGCTCCTTCCGGAGCTTACTACAGCTGTGACGGAACCAACTGCACGCCTACTTCAGAAAGTCTGACTGCACAGGTGCAAAACCCAGTATGGATGTTTCCTACCGATAACAACGGGGTCATGATGACGCTGCCATCTGTGCCCGATACGGGACAAACGACCGCAACCGGAACCCTAACGTTTGGCATCGGGACTCAGTCCAACAATGGATTGGGGAGTGCAACCGTGCTTCCGGTGGATCCCGGCACGGGAAACTTTGCCGCTCAGTTCATGGGCACCTTGTACAACGATTTCAACGGAACCGGCAGTGGTCACGGATCGAGCTTCATCGATAGCGGTTCGAACGGCTTCTTCTTCCTTGACTCGGCTACCTTGAGCAACCAATTTGGGTTGAATATTCCTGACTGTCCGCAATCAGGGCCGAACGCGCTCATGGGCTTCTATTGTCCAGGAACTACACAGCAGATTTCCGTGAACGTCTTAGGCGAGACTGCAAATGGGACGCCTGTGGGTTCGGCTCGCACCATCACGTTTAACGTCGCGAACGCCAGCACACTATTCCAAAATAATTTCTCGGCATTCAACGATGTGGGGGGAGAAAACTCCAACAGCTTTGACTTTGGACTCCCGTTCTTTTTTGGGAAGACGGTGCTTACCGCGATTGAAGGGCAAGCTACTCCCGCCGGGAACGGCCCGTATGTTGCCTTCTGAGCAGCCGGTACTCCCCGGCTCTTGTTTCTGTAGAGCGCACGTTTTCGCGCTGCGAAGCAAACCTCGTGGAATTGTTTTGAACAGTCACGACTTTAGTTGTGCCTTGCACCGTCGCAATAGAATGAGCGCCAAATTCGCGGCATAATCTTGCGTCATCCCGCGGTTCAGCGCTCGATCGTTCTCCGTTTCTCGACGACGTAACACCACTCGTCCCGATCGGTCAGCGACCTGATTGCTCCGCTACAACGCCCTCAACGGACGTGTGGTTTGCATTCACCATCACTTGTACACGCTTACGTGAGAGCGGAAAATGCAGAGTTCCAGTCGGAGTCACCACATCGGTTAGGAAGTACTGGTTGCCGATCTTCACAAACTCCAGGCGTGCTCCATTGACTGTCGAATCGATTGCGCTCGCTCGGCTTAGTACTAACGAGCCATCAGCCACAAACGCAATGCCGGTGCTGTCGTTCGAAGATGGCCTTTGAATGTTATAACTCGCAGCCTGCAGTGTGTTTTTGCCGACAACGAAATCGAACGGCACCGTCACCTTCAAAACTGTCTGAGCATTCACCAAATTCGCCGCGCACAGAGTGCCCGCAATAAACAGCAGAGACAACATTTTCTTCATTACTACTTTCTCCTGAGCGCATCACAATCCGCGCTGGCATATCGACGCTTTCGCTGTGTCAAAGATTCGTTACGGGACGTAAATCGCGGGAGCAAATGTCATTTTGGGAACACGGAGCATGAATGCGGGACGAAGATTCAGAACGGTGCTGAAGGCTTGATGATGAGGGGAAGACCGCGGCTGCTGAGCTCCAAAGCGGTCGAGCACCAGCCTCAAACGTGGACAGGCAGCAGGATCGCCCCATGCTGTTGGTCTGTAATTTTCAGCGGAGCCTGATTCGCCCCAATCACGATTTGTTCCAAAACGGACCAATTAATCAATTAGTAAACGTTACATAAGGACTGGGTAACGTTACTGTCTATAGAAATCTATTACTCGGCTATGCCTTCCCAGTATCTTTGACGCTAACAGCCCCAGGAAATCCAGTTCCAAAAGCGAACGCATTTTGTTCGCGACGGGAGGAATGAGTTTCATGAGGAAAGTACTGTTTGCGAGTTTCTTCGTATTGGCCGCCAGCTTCTCGCTCTTCGCGCAGAAGTCGTCGGACAAGATGGACGTATTCGGCGGATATTCATTTGTCCGCTTTAACCCGGGCCAGGGTGCCGATGCTATCAACCAGAACGGCTGGGAGAGCATGGCAACGTTTCGCCTGAACCCGGTATTCGGCATATCCGCTGACGTGGACGGCACCTACAAGAGCCAGAGCGGAGCCAACCAGCACATCTACACCTACTTGTTCGGTCCCGAGTTCAAGAAAGCGAACGACAAGGGTGCGTTGTTCGTTCACGGGCTTATGGGCTTCGCCCATGATAGCGTGAGCGCAAACATCCTGGGCACCAACGTGTCGGTTGCGGACAACGCATTCGCGATGGCGTTCGGCGGTGGCTATGACTGGAGAGCATCTCAGTCGATGTCGATTCGCCTTTTCCAGGCTGACTATCTGGTCACGCGCTTCGGAAGCGCAACCCAGAACAATATTCGCCTCTCCTTCGGTGTGACCTTCCACCCGAAGTTCGGACGCGGTTTCTAATCGAGCTGAGACCAACTGAAAACAGCAAGCCCATCTCTGCAGCCGCAGGGATGGGCGCTCTTTTTGTGCCGTTTCCTTCCCCTCTGCTGCCGAACCTCCATTGCCACTCGTTTACAAGCTTTAAGCTACGCAAAGATCGATGGCAGCATTAAGCTGCATCTAAAAGCCAGATGTTTTGGAAGGTTGCCAAGTCGATTGCGACGCATCGAGCGCTGGGCGCTGCGATTCAGCAGCAGCACCGCCGCACGCAGAGTCCTGCGATCCTGCGCCTGTTCTCCCACTGGGGTGGGCTGGGGCTCGTGCCGCTGGCGATTCTCGACAGCTCACTCATTCCAACCTTTGGCAGTGTCGATATCCTCACCGCGTTTCTATCTGCCCGGCACCCCGATCTCTGGCTGTACTACGCCAGTATGGCGACGCTCGGCGCAATGATTGGCGCCTACATTACGTACAAGCTCGGAGCGCGTACTGGACGCGGATGGATGGAACGCAAGTTCGGCGAGCGTCGCTCGCACCAGGTGGAGTATGCGCTCGAGCGCTGGGGATTTGGCGCGGTATTCGTTTCTACTGTTGCGCCGCCGCCGTGGCCCACGGCGGTGTTTCTGCTCGCTGCAGGAGCTTTTCAATACAAGCTGCGCAAGTTCTTCGCAGCGGTATTCTTCGGTCGCGCAACCCGCTATACGTTGCTCACGATTGTCGCAGCTCACTACGGTCGGCGGATTATGCGTTACATGCGGCATCCCGGACAGTATCTTTGGATCTCGCTCGGAGTTACCTTCCTGATCGTGGTAGCGACATTTGTGGCAATGAAGTTTTTGGGAACGTCTGCCCGCGTTCCGCAATCAAACGTGCCGCAGTCGAGTCCGCGCGGCTACAGCGCAAGCTAATCCCCCGCTGCTTACATTCCTTAACGTCTTACACTGGTAGTGACACATATTCTTGAATTCAAAGCCAATCGTTCTGGAGTGGGAGCAAGTGCGCGTAAGACTTCTATCAGCTTTCTTTGTATTGGGATTGTCAGTTCTGCTGTCGGCCTGCGGCAGCTCCCATCGTCATTTTGTTTATGCCCTGGGTAGCAATGCGGAGACCATCTTTGGTTTTGAGGAGCAGTCGTCGGCAGGCCTCAGCAGCATCTCCGGATCGCCTTTCGCGACCGGCAGCATCCCCACCGCGATCGCGGTAACGCCTGCACGGAACTTTGCCTACGTGCTCAGCTCCGGCGGTAACGGCATCCTTGCATATACCTTTGACAAGAGCAAAGGCGGACTTACAGCTGCGGCGGGAGCTGTCGCGACGCAAACGAACCCGGTCGCGATCGCAATCGATCCTTCCAGCCAGCACGTTTACGTGTTGAATCAAGGCTCCAGCAGTATCTCCGCCTATTCCATCGACCAGACTACCGGTGTGCTTACTCCCATTTCGGGATCGCCTTTTTCAACCGTTTCTGGTCCTGTGTCGATGGCGATGTCGGGCAAAGGAGATGCTTTGTATGTTGTCAGTCCCACGCAAGGTGTGGCGTCGTTCTCGATCAAATCGGATGGGACGCTAGCAGCAGGACAGGCACCCATGGCTGTCGGCACTTCGCCGGCGTTCGTGACCGTCGATCCCGGCAATCACTTCGTCTACGTTGCCGATCAAACGAGCAATGCCGTTTTTGGCTTCACCGTGTCCGGGACATCTCTGACGGCAATCAGTGGATCATTCGCCACCGGCACCACTCCTGTGAGCCTGGCCATGCGTCCAGATGGCAAGTTCCTCTACGTCGCCAATCAAGGCTCGAACAATGTCTCGGCATTTGCCATCGGCTCCGGCGGAGCGCTCACCGCCGTCTCGGGCTCGCCATTCGGCGCAGGAACAGCGCCAACTTTCGTCATTGTGAACCACAACGGCGATCACCTCTACGTAGCCGATCGAGATTCGAACGACATCACCGATTTCGCCATCTCCGGCAGCGGTTCTCTCACTGCAGCTGCAGGATCGCCATACACGATCGGAACCAATCCCGTGTGGATCGCGGTTACGGACTAGCGCGCTGTAGGTGCTCTTGACCACAATATATATTAAGTAATATATATTGTGGTTGTGACTAAGTCTGTCTCGCCCGACGATTTTCTCCCTCTCAAACCACACTGGTTTCACGTGATGCTCTCGCTGGCGAACCAGGAGCAGCATGGTTACGGAATCATGCAGGAAGTCCTGGAGCGCACCGACGGCAAGGTGCGGCTCTGGCCAGCCACACTCTATGGCACATTGAAGCGGCTGATCGACGAAGGACTGTTGGAGGAATCAAGCGAACGGCCTGATCCTGTACTAGATGATTCTCGCAGGCGATATTACCGACTTACCAAATTGGGAAAGCGGGTGCTTGCCGCCGAAACCGAACGACTGGAGGACCTGGTCAAGGTCATACGTGCGAAACGCAGGCTTGCGGAGGCGTAGCTGCCATGAATATTTCTTCCAAGCGCAAGCTCGCTTTCACTTCGCGCCTTTATCGCTCGTTGGCGAGCGCCTTCCCACGCGAGTTCAAGAACCTGTATGGAGAGGAACTGCTGCAGGCGGGCGACGGTGCCATCCAATTTGCCGCCGAGGAATACGGCGTAGTGGGAGTGATTCGTTTGCTGTGGGATATCGCTTGTCGTATCCCAGCCGAGTACGCGGCAGAGATTCGGCAGGACCTTCGCTTCGGCTTGCGTACGCTGGCCAAGTCGCCTGGCTTTACAGCAGTCGCCTTGATTTCTCTAACACTCGGCATTTGCATCGCAACCTGCGCGATCAGCGAGATGAATGGCATTGTGCTGCGCAATCTGCCCGAAGTGCCTCATCCCGAGCAGTTGGTTGCGTTGCTTGCGCCCACCTCTTATCCCAATTTCGAAAGCTACCGCGATCGAAAGGACTTATTTTCTTCCACTGCCGCGTATGTAGCACCAGTGTCGTTCGCGGTCGTGCTCGGCGCTCGCAGCGAGCGCACCTTCGGCCAACTGGTTACGCCTTCGTATTTCGAAACTTATGAAGTCGTTCCTGTGTTGGGACGATTCTTCAGCGCCGACGAAGAACAAACTGATCGTGCTCCAAACGTCGTCGTGAGCTACCGGTTTTGGACAGATAACCTCGGCTCTGATCCGCAGGTGGTCGGCAAGGCTCTTACGCTGAACGGTCATCCCGCGACCGTGATTGGTGTTGCTCCAGAGAATTTTTTCGGTGCTTCTCCCGCTCTTTTTGCAGCCGACATCTGGCTGCCCATGTTCGCCGGTGAGGCGATTGCCCCTGAACTTTCCGACGGCGCGCTGACTCGGCGGGATGTAGCACTCTTCCGTGTCGTTGGGCGATTACAGCCGGGCGTCACCGCCAGCCGTGCCGAAGCGGCGCTCGATGCGATCACCCAGCAGCTTGAACAGGACAATGGCGAAAAGCAGAGTAAACGAAGAGGCCGACGTGTGTTCCTGGTGGATGGTGGCAAGCTTTTGCCGCTGCGCAAGCAAGACCGTCCGTTCTTTACTTCATTCCTTCTGCTGATGGCTGGACTAGTGGTGCTGATCGCTTGCGCGAACGTCGCCAACATGATGCTGGCTCGCGCCACTGAACGGCGCCGGGAGATCGCGGTCAGGCTAAGCCTCGGCGCAAGCCGCGCGCGCCTCGTCCGCCAGCTGGTGACGGAGAACATGATCATTGCCGCTGCAGCGGGCGTGCTCGGGCTGCTTGCGTCCGCATGGCTCATGCATTTGCTCTCACAGCTTCGCCTGCCACTGCCGATGCCTGTCAGTTACGACCTCACGCCGGATGCTCACGTCCTTTTCTTCAGCATGGCTTTGACGCTGATGACCGGATTCTTCTTCGGATTGGCGCCGGCGCTGCACGCAACCGGGCCGCACATTGCCGAAGCATTGAAAGATGGCCGCGACGTAAGGTTCACAAAATTCCGCCGCATTGGATTACGCAATCTGCTGATGGTTTCGCAGGTCGCGGGATCGCTCACGGTTCTCATAGTGCTGGCGCTCATGTCCATCGGTATCCAGACCACAATGGGAGTGAGAGCCGGCTTCGACGCTCGTAATCTTTACCTGCTCTCGATGGACCCGGTGCGCGACGGATATCCGTCGGAGAAGGTCGGCGATTTTCTTGAAAAGCTTCTCGAACGACTGCAAGCGCTACCGACAGTTGCGGCTGCAACGCTCACGGAATCGATTCCCGTATCGCTACCCAGCCGCTTTGTAAGCTTGTCCGCACCCACCGACCGCTTCGGGCATTCCGAGATTGCGGATGCGGTTGCGAGTCACGTTGTCGGCAAGGATTACTTCGAAACCACGGGAGTTCCAATTCAGCTAGGTCGTGCATTCCTTCGCAGCGATGAAACCAGCGATACAAAAGCGGTCATTGTGAGCCAGGCGTTGGTCCAGAAGCTGTGGCCGGGAGAAAATCCGATTGGCCGACGGGTTGAAATTGCGAACGATGCCCTCACCCCGCCGAAAATCTTACCGGGATCCTTCGACTATCGTGCTCAAGTCGGGACCGGAGACGTGCAGGGGTATCAGGTAGTTGGAGTCGCGGGCGATGTCGCCGAGGGCCTCGTCGTGCAAAAGCCGCGGCCTGCCGTCTATTTTCCGCTGAATGGCTCGACATTTCAGCGACCTTCGCTTGATGGAGTCACGCTGATCGTTCGCGGAACGCCGGGGGCGAATCCCACCGACGCAGTGCAGAACGAAATCACCAGGCTCAGCGCGAATGTGACGCCCTTCAACGTAATGTCGATGAATGAACACATCGAGCAATTCATGTCGCCGTTGAAGATGGCTGCGTGGACGTACGGCGCGATTGGAATCTTTGGCCTGCTGCTCGCCTGCGTCGGCCTTGCGGGAATGAGCGCGTATTCCGTGTCGCAGCGTCGCCAGGAACTTGCGGTCCGACTGGCGATGGGAGCGCAGAAACGAGATGTGCTGCGGCTGGTGATCGGCGAAGGATCTTTTCTGCTCATCTTGGGCTCCATTTGGGGAATAATGTTGGCTTTGGCCGCGGAGCGAGCGCTTTCGGCGATGTCGTCCACAGCGGGCCAGGTGAATAGCACCAGCAGCTCGAATCCTGTCGTGCTGATTGGCGCACCACTGCTGCTTATTGCACTTGGATTGCTCGCCTGCTATTTGCCCGCACGGCAATCGGCGTTGATCGATCCGGCACATGCGCTCCGGCAGGAATAGACTGAACCGGCGCCGGTAGGCGGTGGGCCGGAGATGCCGAATGGCAGCTCCGGGCTCACAATGATCGTTGCACTGTGAAAGTAAGCGCAGCCGCAACACACGCGGCCGCCCGCCGGCGGTTCTGTTGCCGTCTCCAGTCAGCTAAAATTTACTTGTGCCCAGGCCTCTCCTCACGAGTGAAGTTCGCAAGCGTCCTGCGTCGGTCAAGCTCACCGGACGCATCCTCTTTCTCACTGAAGATCCCGAGGTCATCCGTCGCCAACTCGCGGGAGAAGACCTGCCGTGGGACACGAAAAATCCGGCAAACAATCCCAAGCTGCGCGACGACATCTCCACGGATGAGATCACGCCAGCGCACATCTGCTTCTTCTTCGATGAAACCCTGGGCGAGTTTCCCTACACCGGTCTGAAGTGCGGCAGCGATCTGCCGATTAAGCGCGGAGACGTAAAGCGCGGCGGATTCGTCGCAGCCGTGAGCGGGAAGAGGCGCGGCAAAGGATCAAGCCGCGAACAGTCGCCATATGCGGAGCTGTCGGCGGGAATCAAGCTGGTGATCGCCGAAAACATCGAACGCATCTACAAACAAAACTGCCAGAACCTCGGCGTACTCACGTCAACCGACTTCAGCCTCATCGATTGCATCCGCCGTGGCGAAGAGATTCCACTCGAGGTCTTCACGCGCGGAGAAGACGAGATTACGCGCCAGGTGATCGAATACGGTGGACTCTTCCCGTTCAACGTCGCGCGGATGCAGGGCAAGGTTTCCATTCCGGGAATCGACCCTAAGCTTCACCCTATGACGGTCACAGAAAAGATTTTCGCGCGCCACATGATCGCTCCCGATGGCAAAGTGGGAGTCCCGGCAGTGAAGCCCGGCGACTCCGGATTCGCGCGCACCGACTTGCGCTTCAGCCATGAGTACGTAACGCCTATGGCGGCGATCTTCTACGAGCACTTCGTCGGCAAGGACGCGCCCGTAAACGATCGCGAGAGCATCATGTTCTTCCGCGACCACCTCACGTTTCTCGACGAGGTCTTGTCGGAAGAAAAGAAGAAGATGGGCCTGCTTGACTTGGCCACGCAGCTCAAGATGAAGCAGGAGGCCTTCGCGCAATCGCAGGGCATAAAGCTGCACGGCGAGTTGAAGGACCGCAAAGGTTCCGAAGGCATCTGCCATTCCGTTATGGCCGAGAGCTATGCTCTGCCCGGACAGCTAAACGTCGGCTCAGATTCGCACACTCCGCACGTGGGAGCAGTCGGATGTGTCGCGTTCGGAATCGGGACTACCGACGTCTTCAACTCCTGGATCACGAAAGACGTCCGCGTGAAGGTTCCCGAATCGGTGAAGGTGATCGTTCGTGGCAAGCGCCGCACGAACGTCACCGCCAAGGATTACATCCTCAAGCTGCTCGCGATGGATTACATCCGCAGCGGCAAAGCTCTTGCCAAAGTGATGGAATACTCCGGTGAGGCCATCGAAGAGCTCGGAGTGGATGAGCGCGCCACGATGTGCAATATGGCCGCCGAAATCGGGGGCTTCACCGGTATCGTCGCTCCTGACAAAAAAGTCGTGGAGTTTCTCGTGGAGCGCCGCGGCATAAATCCTGGGAAAGCCGAAAAACTGCTCGGCGAGCTCTACAGCGATCCTGGAGCACAGTACGCGCATGTAATCGAGATGGACGCCTCTGAGATCTATCCCATGGTCGCTACGCCCGGAGATCCCGGCAACGGCAAGTACGTGCGCGAGCTGCACACGCCCGTTCCCATCGAGATCGCCTACGGCGGCACCTGCACCGCCGGCAAGAACGAAGACATGGACATGTACGCCGCCGTTCTAAGTGATGCCCTGCGTCAGGGTAAGCGCGTCTCGCCGTCGGTCCAGTTCTACATCCAGTTCGGCTCGCAGGAAACGCGCGAGTACTGCTTGCGCAAGGGCTATCTCGACATCTTCCGCCAGGCCGGAGCTAAAATGATCGAGCCGAGCTGTGGCGCCTGCATCAATGCCGGTCCGGGAGTGTCGACTCGTCCCGATCAGATCGTTATCAGCGCGCAAAACCGCAACTTCCCCGGCCGCAGCGGACCGGGACAGATGTATCTCGCGAGCCCCTACACGGTAGCAGCCAGTGCCATTGCTGGATACATCACCGAGTATCTACCCGCCGAAGCTCGCGAACGCGCACTGGTATAACAGAACCGCCGCCCGCAGGTGGTGGGGAAGCGCATGTTTTTGCAGGTGTAGGGCTGATTTTGGTGATCTCCCCGAAATGACGCGCTACACATCACGCAAACACCCTTCCTGCGCAGCACAGTCACTGTTAAAATCGAAGTACCTCAAGGGGGGCTATAGCTCAGCTGGGAGAGCGCATCGTTCGCAACGATGAGGTCGTCGGTTCGATCCCGACTAGCTCCACCATATTTTCAACCACTTAGCGCGCTCGCTTCAGGCATTTTCCGTTCCAAATCGTTCCAATTCAGTTGACTCTTCTGCTGTGAACTTGCTGCAACTGAGCTTGTCGCGTTTCCACCATCGCCATCGTGCGCTCAATGGCCCGCCGCTGACTGTCGGGAACATACTGCGCGTAGACGTCCATGGTGGTAGAGATGCGCGCGTGTCGCATCTGTCCTTGTACATCCTTCGGGTTTGCTCCAGCCTCGACCATCCACGTGGCGCAGGATGTTCGTAGTGAACGCCAAGTGGCCTTCTTCGGATCGAGCCCGAGCTTGATGGCTGCGGGGCGCAAGTGGCGGCGCAGGACGTTTCCGTCGCTGAGCGGGGCGCCTCGGCGGAGCGACTGAAACACCAG
>DASTZZ010000070.1 GCA_035764005.1 Terriglobales bacterium | reverse complement strand
CTCCACGCGGCGTTGCTGCGTCAGGGTTTCCCCCATTGCGCAAAATTCCCCACTGCTGCCTCCCGTAGGAGTCTGGACCGTGTTTCAGTTCCAGTGTGGCCGTGCGCCCTCTCAGGCCGGCTACTGATCATCGCCTTGGTGGGCCGTTACCCCACCAACTAGCTAATCAGCCGCGACCCCCTCTTCAAGCCCATTACTGGTTTGATCAATCGGTATCTCAACCAAAAGATGTTATGCGGTATTAGCCTCGGTTTCCCGAAGTTATTCCCCACTCGAAGGTAGGTTAGTCACGTGTTACTCACCCGTACGCCACTTTACTCATGGATTGCTCCACTTTCTCGTGCGACTTGCATGTGTTAGGCACGCCGCCAGCGTTGATTCTGAGCCAGGATCAAACTCTCGTTTGAAACCTGATGACTCGCCCCTCGACGGAAGAAGAGGGATCGAGTCCGCTGTCCACGCCTGACAGAACCACCTGCGATAGCGGGTGGCGCCGTTGCAACGGCGGGACAGCAATACATTGTGAGATCGCTTGAACTTACAACTCAAGCGTTCCAGGATCTGCTCACTCTCACGAGTAAACAAACCATCTCACGACTGGCACGTTCAACCTGTTGTCAAAGACCAAATCCGCAGTCCGCCTGAGCGGTGCGTTTCAGTCGAACCCGCCATCCATTCGGACAGCGTGTCCTCGAAACTTGTGCATCTCCTACGGTCGAATCCGACGCGTAGAGACGAACCTTTCAAACCTACCGCAGCCGTTCACAATCTGTCAATCCGCATCGCGCAAAATGCAGCGGTAACTGCGGAGGAACATCGGGGCGACTGGTTAGGACGCTATCGCGACGCGAGAAGTCGGTACCGTTCGCGGTAGCGAATGGGTCAGACCACCAACGCGTAACGCCTGCCAGACCCACCCATTCCCTACCGGGAACGGTACTGACGCGCATGTATCGACGCGACATCGTGCCCGATGCTTGGGCTGCTGAAAAGATCTTTATTCTTCGGAGGTCGTTGCGACTTGCAAAACCCTTCAGAGCCGGACGTTTCGCCTCGGCGAAACTGCCCTGAATTCACTCTAGCCTAGGCGCCAGAGTTTGCCTTTGAATCGGCTTCAATATCAGATGTTCCAGGGAGCCCGGCGGATTCAATATTCCGCCTCTTCTTTCCAGACTCAACCCGGCTGACTGCCAACCGTTTATTGTCGAGTTCATTTATATCACACCACCTCCTTGCGTATGCAAGGGCCTGGGCTGACGTTTTTTGGTGCAGAAACAGCGGCACTCGGCATTCGGCTGCCGGCACTCGGCCACGACGCGTTAACGACTAGATCGGAATTGCTTGTATCGCCCGTGGATCATAACACCTTAATTTTCTGCGATTTAGAGCTCCAGCCGAATGCCTGTCTGCCTTGGGGTTAACGCCCTTTTTTCCACGGCGTTAACCCCTCTTTTTCCACGGCGTTAACCCCTCTTTTTCCACGGCGTTAACGCCGAAATTTCCACGGCGTTAACCCCATTTCTCTTCGGCGTTAACGCCGAATTCTCTGGCCGACTTGCCTTTCGCACGCCGCATGCATTGGCGCGCGACTTGATCTCAGCCCAGCCCCTGTGCTGCGCCTCCACGTCGCGCGCAGGTTCTTCAATCATGCGCCAAACCGCTTCCTCGGAGTTCGACCTCGTGCTGCACTTCGCTTCGGTTTCGCCCATCCATAATTCGGATGCTATCGCGAATGGGCGAAATGTCAATAGTTTCAAATCGGGAAGCGATGAGCACGCAGAGTGCCAAAACCGGCCACGCGCAACGGAACCGGCGCCGATAGGCGGTGGGGCAGCCGCGGTGTGTGCGGCTGCGCAGCGCGATGCACGCGAGGTCTGGCAAGCTGTTTTGGAAATCGAGGGACGAGCGATTGTGATTCCCGGGATTCGAGGAGATCAAGGCTGTCGCGAGCCGTCGCCGGGCTCGGTCGCCCGGCACCGCCCACCGCCTACCGGCGCCGGTTCTGTTACACTGCCCGCCCGATGGGCGACTCGGTTCCTCTCGCTTACTTCATCACCTTCCGTACTTACGGCACTTGGCTGCATGGCGATGAACGCGGTGCGGTGGATCGTTTTCACAACTACTACGGAACGCCATTGATTCAACCGGACCAGGACTGGCGCGCGCGCAACGAGCGAGTACTCAATCACGAACCTGTCACGCTGAGCGACTCGCAACGCAATTGTGTTGACGCCGCGATCCGGCAAACTTGTGAAGTGCGCACTTGGCTACTGCGAGCGCTCAACGTGCGCACGAATCATGTTCATGTTGTACTGTCGAGTGAGAGCAATCGCCCCGATCGAATCTTGAATGCTCTAAAGGCGAATGCTACGAGCCAGCTCAGGAAGTATCGAGAGTGGTCGCGAACGTTCAGCCCGTGGTCGGAGGGCGGAAGCAAGAGATACGTGTGGACCGAACTGGGACTCGAGCGTGTCATCGATTACGTAGTGAATGGCCAGGATGGTCCCGTGCCCAAGCTTGACTGAACTGGCGGCGGTAGCCGACGGGGCAGCCGCATCGTTGGCGGCTGCGCAGCACGATGCTCATCGGGCTTGCCACGCGGTGTTGAATTCTTAGAAGTTCATGTGGGCACTTGCATCATTGAGAATCCGGCGCTGGGCTTGGTCGCCCAGCACCGCCCACCGCCTACCGGCGCCGGTTCTGTTACTTCTTCTCCTTCACCTCAACCGAAGCCTGCGTCTTCTCCCACTGCAGGTTCAACTGCGCGGTGTTGCCACCCTTCTTATCCAGGCTGATCGTGAACTGCTCAACCGGCTGCGACAACGAGGTTACGTTCATGTCCACGCGCGCGAGATCCTGGCTCTGGTCATAGACGGTGCCCCACTGCCCGGTCTGCTTGTTGATGATCAGCTTCCATGAATTCTCTTGCGGAAGCGTGTACAGCGTATAACTGCCCGCAGGAACCGTGGTCCCGCCGATTACCAAATCGGTATCGGTCTTGAGCGACGTTGCTTCGTTCGCGCCGGTCCGCCAAACCTGACCATAGGGCACGAGTCCGCCCATGATCTTGCGGCCCTTGGCTGATGGACGGCTGTAGTCGATCGTGACTTTTTTTCCGTCATCAAACGTGACCTCAGCCGTTCCCGGCGGACTCGGACGCTTGCTCTTGTCCGGTTGCTGCGCCGTGAGCGCGAGTGCTGCGTACATCATCGTGACTGCAACTGCAAAATGTCGTCTCATCGAGGAGTCTCCTTATGCTGTTGTAATACCGGACGAGCAAGGGCTGCAAAGGTCACCGCAAAAATCGTTTTCACCACGGAGACACGGAGGCACGGAGGAATTAACCAATTGCGCTCCGGGCTAGTCCCACTCGTGCCGCAAACAACGCGGCACTCCGCTCTGTCTCCGTGCCTCCGTGTCTCCGAGGTGAAACACACCACACTCGCGTGTTGTACCCTGATTGCCGATGCAGGCTCGCCACCGTTACGTCGCCATCCTGGCTGCTGTCGCTGTACTGATTCTTGTGGTCGGATTCCTGCTCCGGCCCACACCCCCACCAGCTCCGACGAAACGCGTTCCTGCGGAACTCACCGTCACTCACGCTGAACTCGACAATCTTCGCGATCTCGTGCAGCGCAACAGTCTGCGCAACGTCGCCGCGGATTTCTCCGCGCTTGCCGATCGCGTGTTCTCGCAGGTCGCGACCGTGCGGCCGTGGGGCTCGGGAGCCGTCGTCCTGCCCGGAGGAAACATCCTTGCTCCCAAGCTGATGGGGCGCCTCCCACAAACCGTCGTGCTCACCAGCGGAGACGGCCCGCCGCATCCGCTCAGCGTCGCCAACTGGATTCCCGGAGTTCCGTTTCTTGCCGCGACAGTGCAGGCTTCGACTGACCTCAGTCCTGCAAACCTGGCGCGAGCTTTTCCCGTTCAGGGAAGCTGGCTATTGCTGGTGACCGATGGCGTCAACCGGCCGGGGCTCGTCAGTCCCGGAGTGTTCAGCGGAATGAGCGAAGCTCACTGCGGACCGTTTCTGCACCGCCAAATGCAAACCACGATTCCTCTCACAGCGATGACGATCGGAGCCGGCGTCTTCGATCTCGCGGGAAACCTACAAGGCTTCGTCGCCCAGTGCGATGACTCGATTTCTATTTTGGGAATTGGAGACATACAGCGCGCACTCACCGACGCAAACTCGGCGACGCTGCTTGCCCGCTATGGAATGCGGCTCAGCCCTGCGGCGCCTGCAAACGGCGTGACGGCGAATCCTCCGAACAACGTGCTCGTCGGAGAACTATGGATGGGATGGCCCGCGGATACGGCCGGACTTCAGGCGGGCGACGCGTTGCTGAGCATTAACGGACAAAACGTCGCCAATATCGATCAGACCATCGCGGCCCTTACCGCTCAGAACGCCGTTTCGTTCAACTTGCGTGTGCGCCGCAGTCAACGAGTTTTCGTTGCCAATATGAAACCCGTGCAACTCGCTTCGCCCGATGCTGCGCCGCAAAGCGCGCTCGAACTCGAGCCCAGCGGAATGCGTCTGCTGCACGTTGCTCCAGGAAGCAGCGCTGCGGCAGCGGGCATTCGCAGCGATGACATCATCCTGCGCGTGTCCGATTTGCCCGCGACTCCGGATCGCGTGAATCGTGTACTCGGCAGCTATCGCGTGAGCTCGCCCGTGTCGGCTGTGATCTGGCGTCCCGGAAGAGAACTCCTGGTCTGGATTCAACCGTGAACGAACTCTCCTCCATCGCGCTCATCCTGTTGCTCTCGCTGCTTGCCGGGCACCTGGTGAAGTTCCTTCACATTCCTGAAGTCACGGGATACATCATCGCCGGCATCATCGTCGGCCCCTCGGTTCTCGGATGGATTAACCAACAGAACCTCACCTCGCTCAGTATCTTCAGCGAAGTCGCGCTGGCGCTGATCCTGTTTTCCATTGGTTCCATCTTTGAATTTCGACGTTTCCGGGAAGTCGGCAAGCTGATCGTCATTATTACGGTCACAGAATGTGCCTGCGTACTTGCCCTGGTGACCGGAGCCGCGCTCTACCTCGGACAGCGCTGGGAGATCGCGTTGCTCCTCGGTACAGTAGCAATGGAGACCGGGGCCGCCTCGACACTCATGGTGCTCCGCGAGTACAACGCCGAAGGACGCCTCACGCAGGTCATCACCGGCGCCATCGCCATCAACAACATCGTCTGTCTCACCTGCTTTCTGCTGGTCACCTCAGGACTGCAGGTCGCGGGACGTCTCGGCATGGGCGGTGGAGGATCCCTTTACGCGACGCTCTACTCAGTCATCTGGCAATTGATCGGTTCAGCAGCGCTCGGCTATCTAGTAGGACTGCTGCTCGCCGCCTGGTCCACGCGCGTGATTGAGCACGGCGAGACGCTGATCCTGCTGATCGGCTGCGTGCTCCTCTGCGCCGGACTGGCGCTGTTCCTGAATCTCTCGATTCTCGTCGTGAGTCTCGTTTTGGGAGCGACGACTGCCAATCTCTCCGCCCACACCGGACGCCTCGCCATGGTGCAGTCGCGCACCGACCCACCTTTTTATGCAGTCTTCTTCGTCATCGCCGGCGCGCACCTGCAGCTCGGATTGCTGAAATCACTCGGCCTGCTCGGCCTCGCATACATCGTCGCCCGCGCCATCGGCAAGCTGATCGGCACCTACTTCGGCTCGCGCCTGGCAAAGAGCTCAAAGCAAGTCCGTCGCCAGCTTGGGCCTGCCGTCCTCGCCCACGCCGGACTCGCGATCGGGTTAGTGCTCTCGCTAGTCCGCCGCTATCCCCAGCTCGATGCCGAACTCACGGTCGTGGTCCTCGGCGGAATTCTGGTCTTCGAGATCCTGGGTCCCATCAGCGTGCGCAAAGTCATCCTCCGCGCCGGCGAGTCTCATGCGCGCGTGGCGGGTGGGATGGAGGTGCTGGAGTGAGCCTGTTATTCTCTGTCATTCCGAACCGCTGCTTTTGCGGTGAGGAATCCCTATGAACTGAAATGCCGGTGGCTCGTGCGATTGCTTATCGATTGAAACGGCGGTACAAGTTCTGCAATCCCGAGCGGCAAGACAGTCCGTAGCGATTCCTCCGCCAAAAGCAGGCGTTCGGAATGACAGAAAAGAGAAGCCTAGTTATCGCTTCCACCCCATAATGAAAGGGAATGCACTGGCAACACTCAATCCGCTTCGAGGGCGCGGCCACCCTCTCTTCCCTGCCCGAATCCCCGGCGATCTTCGCGCTGCGCGGCGAGCGTCCCGATTCGGAACCGTATCTGAACAAGGCTGCCAGTCTGCGCAAGCGGCTCGAACGCCTGCTCTCGCCTGCGTCGCCGGACAGCAAGCGCCTGAACCTCGCCGCGAGCACACACACAATCGAGTACACGCTCACCGGCTCCGACTGCGAAAACCGTCTGCTGCTCTATCGCGCGCTGCGCGAGCAGTTCCCCCGCTCCTATCGCAAGCGCATGAAGCTGATTCCCGCTGCGCTGATAAAGATCGGCTGGGAAAACGAATATCCGCGCGCTTATTTCACGCGGCGGCTTGGCCGAATTCCACACTTCGGAGCGGGCAAGGCCGACGCACTGGAGTCCACTAAGTCCACCACGTCCACTACGTCCATCTACTACGGCCCATTTGCCTCAAAAGCCGCAGCCAACAAATTCCTGAACGACGCGCTCGATTTATTCAAATCACGCCGCTGCACCTTCAACATTCACCCGGATCCAAGCTTCCCCGGCTGCATGTACTCAGAAATGAAAATGTGCCTCGCGCCGTGCTTCGGCGGCTGCACACACGACGAGTACATCCACGAGGTCGCGCGCGTTCAGCAATATCTCGACTCCCACGGCAGTTCCCTCGTTGCGCAACTCGAAGCCGAACGCGACGCCGCCTCGGCTTCTCTCGAGTTCGAGCAGGCTGCGAGCATCCATTCCCGAATCGAGAAAGCCAAAGAGCCGTGGAACGGAATCCCTGAGATCGTCGGACGCATCGACCAACTGCGCGCGGTCATCGTCCAGCGCTCTGCCCTGCCCGATCACGTAACGCTGTTCGAATTCCGCGACGGCCTGCTGCACGGCCCAGTGCAGTTCAACGTGCAAGGCATGCAGCACGCGAATCCCAATTCGGGATCGAGCTCGCTGTACGCTCATCCACATCTGGCGGCGCCAGTGCCGCTCGAAGATGAAAGTAAACCAAAACAGAAGCCGCAAACGCTGGAATCCCGCGTAGCAGAAGCGATCAACGCAATTCCGGCGCGAAAGCCCGAGCGAGGCGAAGTCGCCGATCATCTCGCGCTGCTCAAGCGCTGGTACTACCGACCGACGAAGAAGGGCGAGATCTTCATCAGCTACACAGATGAACTGCCTTTGAGAAGGATCGTGCGCGGAATCTCGCGCATCGCGCGAGGTGAGCCGTCAGAACCGCCCGCGGTAGCGGGTGGGTGAGGTAATCGCGTGAACTGAAAAAGCAAACCCCAAAACACGACGCGGATTGCGCGGATGGGACGCGGATCAGCGCGGAACGAATTAGGAATGAATCAACAAACGCTCGCCTAAAACATCCATCCTCTGATAAGAGCTATCGATAACGAGTAAAGGATTCCGGAATCCGCGAGATCCGCGTCCCATCCGCGCAATCCGCGTCGTGTTTTGCTTTTGCTGTTGCCGTTCACTTTCACTCGATAAACCTGGCTGTCCGCGACTTCTGCGCCCTCTTCCTGAACACCACCTTCACCTCTTCTCTCCAGTGCTCATCAATCGCAACTAACTCCCAATCGACTTCCGGAGAGACGTAGCGCAAAACCGTTTCCGTCGCGGGATGAATATGCAATGCAGGAGACACAAGAAGCAGCAGCGGCGCCGCAGGCGAGAGCGTTATTCCACTGAAGTATCCGAAGCGCTGAAACTCTTCGCGCTCGTGGTGCCATTTCACGCGCGACCAATAATCGAGTCCCTGCAGCGGGAGGTGTATATCTTCGTCAGCTTTCAGCTCAACAACTGCGAGCTTTCCTTCGCGCGTGCTGGCGAGCAGATCGATCATTCCGCGATCGCTCGCAGCGAAGGCCGGCACTTGCGCATAGACGTGCGTGGGATCGAGGCGCGCGTCGAGCAGCGAGACCTCGCGCTTCACCTCCGATTCGAGCCAGCGCTCGGGCTGCATGCGCCACAGCGCGTGCCGCTTGTCGCCGTCGGCGCGCCGCAGCTCGCGCAGGCGTTTCATGAGATCTTCAAATAGCGGTTTCGATTCGGGAGTAAGCAGCGTCTCATGCGCCCCGCTGCCGAAGACGATCTCTTCATTGCGTTGAAAACTGCCGGGAGTGGTCGCAGTGCGAGCGCGAGCGAACTCGAGTCCATGCAAGCGGAAGGCGAGTTCGTTAGAGCTCAGGATCACGAGTTCCGATTTAGGAGCCACGGTGCGCATGCGTTGAATTGCATCGGCGAAACGCTCGTGTACTTTCTCGGGTTCCGGACATCGCACCAGACGCGTGGCGATGTTGCCCTGGTCCGACAAGTCGAGTGGCAGCAAGCTCTCGGCGCGCTCATCAAACTCAATCAGCTCGAAGCGCACCGCGTTGCGATCGAGGTAATGCATGCGCGCGTGCACGACCGCCGAGCGTCCTTCGGGCACGAAGAGCTTCAGCCCTTCGACGAAATAGCGCGCCGGATCGCGCTCGCGGCAGTGATGAAACCACAGCAGAGCAAACGTCAGCGCGCCCTCAATCGAAGCCTGCAGCTCGGAGTCGTTTACGCCAAAGACGGACACTGCCGATCGTCCGCGACGCAACAGCCCGCGCGCATACACCGGACTGAAGCTGCGTTCGAGATCGGCGGTCGAAGTAAGCTCCTCGACGTTCCAATCTGGGAAATTGCGTTCCAGCACGCGCTTCAGCAGGCGCTGATATTGCAGTCGCGCTTGCCGCTGCGCTGCCGGAGCACGTCCGTTGCGTTCGGCGACGATCTCCAGCCACACCGGTTGCCCTTTGCCGAAGCGCTGGGCTGCGAGACGAAGCTGTCCAGTCTTACGCTCGATATCGACGACTCGCCGCACTGCGTTCCGCTCCGGCGACCACAGGTGCAGCAGCGTTTTGTCCCACTCTCCCGAAATGGAATACTTCGCCGAGCTGAAATCGAAGATCGTCTCACCATCTTCGAGTACGCACGCGCCCGGCGCCGTGGCCAGAAAGTCTTCGAGTTCGCGCGCGAGTTGAGCGGGATCGAGTGAGGCGGGCGATTTCGAAGCGGGGGATCGGGCCAGTCGGGAATCGGGTGATCGGGCCATCGGGTGATCGGGTAAGGTGGTTTCGCGTGCTTATAAAGAGGAGACAGTCTAATGGAGAATGGGCGCCGGGGAAAGCGTTGGGAGCAGCTAGGCTGCTTGTGGCAGATACTGCGTATCCGAAGCGGATTCGGATTCCAGCCCGTAGAACTTGCGTTCCGTTTCGTTCATCTCGCGTCCGTAGGCGCGGCGGAATTGTTCTTCGACATCAGCAGGCAACGGAGTTGTTCCGCGGACGATCTGGAGGGCTGCCATGGTCATTGGGATGCGCGAGGTGGCCAGAGCTGTTGCACGGAACCGCGGCACCTCGGAGGCACTAAGACCTTCGATGCTGCATCGGTGCTGGGCTTCGGCGCCCAGCACCGCCCCCCGCCTACCGGCGCCGGTTCTGTTCCCACTTCTTCTCGCGACCGTCCCAAGGAATACGTCGTTTGAAATCGCGATCCTCGGTTGGCTCGCTGCCTTTGATGAAGTCCTCTTCCTCGGTCCAAACCTCGTGGAATGGCAACTGCCGGCGCGTGAAGCCATGCGCGAGATATTTTGTCGGCGCTATGGTCTTGCACACTGGACACTTTCGCTTCGACTGCACGCGATGCGTCTGCGGCAGAGCAAGCCGCACGCGGCAGCGCTTGGGACATTTCAATTCGACGTAGATCACCGGCTTGACTGGCCGCTTGGGTTGTTTACGAACCGGCTCCCGTTCCGATTCGGGAAGCGGAGAGAGCTTGTGCTCGCCGCCCTGGCAGAAGGTCTCCTGGACGCAGGCGGCGCACATCGGGCCGCAGGTCTCGCAGATGACCTCGGCTCGCGCTCCGCAGGGAAAGGCGCGCCCGCCGGTTGGATCGAGTCCGGCAGAGTGCGGCACCTCGCAGCGGAGGAATGCCGCCTTATGAAGAACCTCCCGATCTCGCGCTATAACCACCGGTTCTGAAACGAGACTTTCGACCTTTCCACGGTGCGGCCGTTTTCCACGCGGGGCTTGCTTACCGCGAACAACGGCGGACCGTGCCGATCGGGATTTCTGTTTACCGGTTCGAGAATCGCGAGTCGAAGAACGGGATGAACGGTTCGAATTTCTCCGCTCGCTCCGGCCGGATCGAGCGCCTGCATCAAGATCCCGCGATTTCTGACGATTGGGTTTTGCTTGTTGTTTGCGAACGACGGAATTTTTGCCGTCGTTCTTAGAGGAAGAAGACTGCAGCTTGTGGTGCATAGTCGGCACTCCGCAATGGGTTGTGCCAACTACCGAACTGGTGGCGGCGGCTGGACTCGAACCAGCGACCTACGGATTATGAGACCGTCGCTCTAACCACCTGAGCTACACCGCCACAACAAATAACCTGGAATTTTGGTCTGGAGAAGACCCTGAAGAAGGTGGCTTCAGAAGACGTCCGGCGTGAGCCGAATCGCTGTTTCGATTCTAAGGTTTGCGGGAAAGAAGCGTCAAACGAAAGGCCCAGAAGCAAAACACGACACGGAGCGCACGGATTTTCACTGATGACTCGACATTGGGCCTAGAGCATTCCGAGAAGCAGCGCACCACCTGCGCTGCAGCGATAAAATATGAATCCGTGTAATCCGTCGCATCCGTGTGATCCGTGTCGTGTTTTGCTGTTTTAATATAATGCCTAATAGACATACATACACTCCGCTGATACATCTTTCAGCTTGACGAACAAATAGCGAATACCATAGCCTGACTTCCATGGCGGCCGGCGTTCTGGCGAGCGCGGGCTCCGAAAAGATTACGCGATCCCCACGATCGCTCATGCAGCAGGCGGCCGCTCGGCCGCTGGCGGAAGGGCAGGATAGCTCACCATGTACGAACCGCTCGACCCCTCGATGACCTTTGCAAAAGCCGCAGAACTCTGGATCAACTCGCGCACCATGTCTCCGGCGAGCCGCGCGCGATATATCTCGCCGCGGACGCTCCACGACCTGCAGCAGTATCTGCGAGCGCTCAATCGCAAGTTCGGCGAAGTTCCGCTTCGGGAAATCCATGTGGGGCTGCTGCGCGAATATCAGCAGGAGCGCGCTGAGACCTGCGGTCCGAACAAGATCAATCAGGAACTGGGGACGCTGGTGCGCATCATGCGGCGGGCGCGTGCCTGGAGCCAGCAGCTCGAGGATTGCTACGAGCCTCTGCAGCGCGAGGAGCCGGACATCCCGCGCGCGATGAGTCCGGAGGAGCAGAAGCTCTTTCTGGAAGTCGCGGCCAGTCGCGACGAGTGGAGCTTTATCTATCACTATTCCCTGCTGGCGCTAGCAACGTCTGCGTCGAACTGCGAGCTGCGCGGCGTGAAGATCGGAGACCTCAACTTCTTCAGCAAAGTTCTGCATATTCGTCGCGAGAACGCGAAGAACCGCTATCGCATTCGCACTATTCCCATGCACGACGAAGCCGTCTGGGCGGCGCACCGTCTGGTTGAGCGCGCGCAATTGCTCGGCTGCTCCGGCGCGAGCCATTACCTGATGCCGTTTCGGGTCTCGCCGAATCTGTGGGATCCCGCGCAGCCGATGAGCAACAGCGGGATACGCAAGCCGTGGAACGAAGTACGCAAGGCCGCCGACGTTCCCTGGCTGCGCATTCACGATCTGCGGCACACGGCAATCACACGCATGGCCGAAGCCGGTGTTCCCATTCCGGTAATCCTGAGCATGGCCGGACACATCAGCGTGCGCATGCAGCAGCACTACACGTCGGTGAGCGACTACGCAAAGCGCTGCGCAGTCGAAGCAGCGTTCGATGGGCGGAACTACATGATTGCTGCCGGGCGGGTGATGGAAAATGGCACTCGGCGGGAAAACGGCAATCGGCATTCGGCTGTCGGCACTCGGCTGAAAGCAAAGCCAAAAGCAACACACGACACGGATCGCACGGATTGCACGGATTGTTCTGGGGTTGTTGAGTAAGCAATCGCGTGTTTGTGAGTGGTGGACTCGGTGGACGCGATGGACCGAGTGGACGACCTGCGCTGAATGAAGCTCCCTCGGAGGCGGTTCTCGCCACAATGAGCGGCAGCTATGTTGCTTGCTCGTCTGAACTATCCGTGTAATCCAGTAATTCCTTGAGACCGGTCTGGTGCTGTTGTTTGGCCGAATGGCCGAATGCCCGAATGCCGAGTGCCGAATGCCGACTTTAGTTTTCCACAGCGAACGACGGATCAGCCATTGACAGCGCATTCCCAAATCGGTAATGCTGTCCTCGGTCAACTACCCTGATGACTCGGCAGAAATGAGCCACGAACGACGGATCAGACCAGTTAGAGCGACGGTCTCATAATCCGTGGTTCTAAAATCGGCAGTCGGCAATCAGCATTCGGAACTCGGCAAAACTCGCTCATTGCCGATTCTTCCTTTGATCGAACGAAACTCTAATCAATCTAAGACATTGTCATCCCTCGCTCCGACGTGAGGATGTTTGCACCTGAATTGATTTGATTTGCGGAGCGGGGGACCTGCTGTTCAGAACGCGCTTGGAAACAGCAGATCCCCTCGACCGCAACAACAAACACTCGAACTTGGTTGAAAGCATCGCCGCGGTCGAAGGGATGACAGTATCGTGAAGGTTGCGATTGTAGGCGGTGCCGGACCTTTGCGCAGGAAGGTCCCCACACACCAAATCACGCAATCGCGAAATTTTCTTCTTTCCGCTACTCTTATGCGCATGGCGCATGAACAGACTGAAGTCATGCATGTGGAGCAGCATTTCTCCTCCGGCGATCTGGTGCGGGACATCGTGATCGGCATGGCCGACGGGCTCACGGTTCCGTTCGCGCTGGCTGCAGGTCTTACCGGAGCGGTCAGTGTTACGAAACTCATCGTGCTCGCCGGGCTGGCCGAGATCGCTGCCGGCTCGATTGCGATGGGACTTGGCGGGTATCTCGCCGCCAAGGGCGATGCGCAACATTACGAGAGCGAGCGCCAGCGCGAGGAGCGCGAGATTGTGGAGCGCGTGCGCGATGAAGAGCAGGAGATCTACGACATCTTCCACACCTACGGCGTCAGCGAAGAAGAGAGCACGCCGGTGTTGCACGCGCTGAAGCGCAATCCCGAAGCGTGGGTGGATTTCATGATGCGTTTCGAATTGGGATTGGAGAAACCTGAGCCGCAGCGCGCGCGTAACAGCGCGGCCACGATCGCGGCGTCGTACGTCTTTGGCGGATTTATCCCGCTCATGCCCTACATCGTGCTCAACAATATCTATTCGGCGCTCACCTGGTCGGTGCTGATCACGCTGGTTGCCCTAGCCATCTTCGGGTACATCAAAGGACGCGCGACGGGAGTGTCGCCTCTGCGCAGTTCGATTCAAACCACATTGACCGGCGGACTCGCGGCGGCAGCGGCATTCGCGCTTGCGCGGCTGTTCTCGAATCACTAGGCGGAACTCGGCGCTCCGCAGTCCACTTAGTCCATTTAGTCCACTGAGTCCAGAATGGACGCAGTGGACACCATGGACTGCATGGACGTTGCCGCCTGCCACCCATGACTCGACCGCTCATCCCCGACTGCTAGTCTTATTTCATGCTCCGCAATTCCATTCGCCAGTTCCGCGCTGAGGCTCCGGCTGTGTTTACGCTGGCGTGGCCGCTGGTGCTTGCCGAAGTTGGGTGGATGGCGATGGGCATCGTGGACACGATCATGGTGGGCCATATGCACAACAGCGCGGAGGCGATCGGCGGAGTCAGCCTGGGCAGCGTCATCTTCTATACAGCGGCGATTTTCGGTGGAAGCCTTCTATACTCGCTCGACACAAAAGTTTCGCAGTCGTTCGGCGCCGGCGATCTGCGGGACGCGAACCATTCTCTACTCAACGCGCTCTACATCGTCCTGCCGCTCACGCCGGTTCTGATGCTCTTCATCTGGTACACCGGAAAGCTACTTCCCAATATGGGAGTTAATCCTGGGGTACTCGACCAGACTCTTCCCTTCCTGCAGGCGATGAATTGGAGCACGCCGCCGCTGTTGCTTTATTTTGCGTTTCGTCGATATCTGCAGGCCGTCGATCTAGTGAAGCCGGTGACGTTCGCGCTGGTTTCGGCCAACATCGTGAATGCGGTCGGCGATTGGGTGTTGATCTACGGACACTGGGGTTCGCCGGCGTTTGGCGTGGCGGGATCCGGATGGTCCACGTGTCTCTCGCGCGCGTACATGGCCGCGGTGTTATTCGTTGCCGTGCTGCGGCAGCATCGCAGACAGGGATCACCGTTGTTTCAGCCGCCGTATCATCCTGATTTGGGACGCATCGCCGAGCTGCTGCGCATTGGTCTGCCGGCGGCGACGCAGATTCTGTTTGAGATTGGAGTCTTCGCCACGGTCACCGCGCTGATCGCGAGGCTCGATGCGGCCTCGGTCGCGGCGCATCAGATCGCTCTCAACTGCGCGAGCTTCACCTACATGGTGCCGCTGGGGATTAGTTCCGCGGCTGCGGTACGCGTCGGGCAAGGAATCGGACGCGGCGATCCCGCCGGAGCAGGCCGCGCAGGTTGGACCGCGATCGCGATGGGAGCATTCTTCATGAGTTGTGCGGCGGTGGTGCTGGTGCTGGCTCCGCATCTGATCGTGAGCGTCTTCACGCCGGACAAGCAAGTCATGCGTATCGGAGTCAATCTGTTGTTCATCGCCGCCGCGTTTCAGCTCTTCGACGGCCTTCAGACCGTTGCGACCGGCGCTTTGCGCGGCGCAGGTGAGACGCGCATTCCCATGTTCAGCTCATTTGTCGCGTATTGGGTGATTGGATTACCGCTCGGTGTGTATCTCGGATTCTCACGTCACCTTGGCGCGCTGGGATTGTGGGCTGCGCTGGCAATCTCGCTCATGGTGATTGGGACGGCGCTCGTGTTCGCCTGGCGTGCGAAAGTGCGACAGCTTACGGCGCGCGAGATGGTGATGGCGTAACCGGGCGTTCTCCATTTTGCCGCGCGGGAGTTTCGGTAGCGATTACAGTTATCGCTACTGTCATCCCTCGCCTCGCCGCCATGTGACTGGCTTCTTCTGCGAGTTGTTGTGCGGAGCGGGGGACCTGCTGTCCGCCACAAGGTGGACAACAGCAGGTCCCCTCGACCGCAACAACGAGACATTGTCGTCTTCGGAAGCATCGCGGCGGTCGAAGGGATGACAGTATTTAATCAAGTTGAGCGTCACCGTGATCAGCAGTGAGATCATTTCACCCGATCACCCGATCACCCGATTCCTCAGTCCTCCTCAAGCACCGCGTTTAGGATGTCGTCAATCATCTGCTTGGCTTTGGTGTTGCCCATGGTGTGGTGGTTGATGATGATGGAGAAGGCAATGTTGTGTCCCAATTTGGTAACGGCGTAACCGGTGAGGGAGTTGTCGCCGCCGATCTGTCCGGTTTTGGCTTCGACGTGGTCGGCGGCGTAAGTGCCTTTGAAGCGCGTGGAGAGCGAGCCGTCTTCGCCGGCAATGGGCAGGGTGTCGCGAAATTGGGCGGCCCACGGTTGCGCGTAGATGTATTGAAGAAGCTGAGTGAAAGCGTGCGGCGTTGCGAGACCGGATCGGGAAAGCCCGGAGCCGTCGTAGAGTTCGAACTCCGCAGGATCGATATGGACCTGTTCAGTGAGGAATTTGCTTTCGGTATCGAGCCCTCCCGAAATGGAACCTGAAGGGCCTTTGAGCTTTCCAATCAGCCGCAGCATCAGCTCGACATGCAAGTTCTGGCTGACCTTATTTATGACCTGCAGATCCTGAATCAGCGGCACAGATTGATGCTGTGCGAGCACGACGCGCGCTGGAATCTGTACTGCGGGAACCACCAGCGGCTGATTATGCTCTGGAACGGGATACTCCCACGGCTCGGAGTGTTGCGCGCGCGCTTTGCCGCGGATCACAATTCCGTGCTGCTGCAGCAGCGTGCGGAAGAACTGCGCGTTGCAGGTCGCGGGTTCTTCGATGGCGAGCGCCTCATCGTCGCCGGCGTCGCCGATGGGAATCGTTCCCCAGAACGTGAGTTCGAGCGAGCCGGGCTCGCGCAGAATGCCGATATTGCGCAGCGTACCGCGCGCCGAAGTGGTCACGAGATTGCGCACGCTGTAGTAGTCGGTGTACGGATCGAGCGTGAGCTGCGCGCGTTCGCCAAGGCGATTTCCCGGTTTGATACTGGCAAAAACGAGATTGTCGTTGACGGTGAGCGCCGAGGCGGGCGCGCCGTAGTCCCACATCAGATCGTCCTGGGTCCAGCCTTCGCCATAGCGTTCGTAGACGAAGTAGCTGTCATCGCCGACTATGTCACCATCGATGACCTTTACGCCGGCAAGCGCCACTTCATCCGCAAGTTCTTCCAGGATGCGCGTGTGCGGCGTGAGACGCTCGGTCTTCTTCACATAGGGCAGCACGCGTCCGGAAAGATTCGGATCGCCGCGTCCCACGAGAAAGAGATCGCCTGCAAGCCGGCCGCGCTTGTCGGGACGCTTCGCGCTCTCGACCGTCGTTTGGAACTTGTAGTCCGGCCCGAGAAGAGCCAGCGTTGTCGACGTGGTAAACAGTTTGGTGTTCGACGCTGGATGCAGCATCTTATCGGCATTCTCTGCGAACAGTGTGCTGCCAGTGGCGAGATCGACGACGCTGATTCCCCAAATGGCATGAGCGGAGCGCGGGTCCGCAGCACGAATGGCGTTGATGCGCGCGGCCAGCCGCGTGCCCAGATCCTGCATAGCTTGCGGAGAGACCGTCGGCGTGGGAGCGACTGGCTCAGGTTGCGGTGCGGCTTGCGTCGGCTGCGGGGATTGCTGATTGGCTGGTGTGGCAGGTTGCGACTGCGAGTGGGTTGAAATCGCGAGCGATGATGCCAGGACGAGGACAGCAAGAGTGCGATTGACCATTGCGCCGGATTGTAGCGGAGAAGACGCAATAAGCGGTAAGCAATAGGCAACAGAGCGGCAAGCGGCCAGGGAATGGAGAGCACGCTATGAAGAGAAAGAACTGTCATCCCTCGCGACACAAGGAGAAGGTAAAGCCAAAACACAAATTGATTTTGCGGCGCGGGGGACCTGGTGTTGTGCGGACTCGCAGAAAGCAGGTTCCCCGCGCAGCAAAGACAAAGTATGGAAGTCCGAAGTATTTTTGCGGCTGCGCGAGGAATGACAGTCCTCTTGAGTAATCCTTGCGGCCTCGAGCCTGTTGCCCTGTAGGTACAATCCCCACATGCGTCCGACGTTCGAATGGAAGGTGCGATCGCGATCGCTCAAGCTTGGCGAGCGCACGCTGATCATGGGCATCGTGAACGTCACGCCGGACTCGTTTTCTGATGGCGGCGAGTTCTTCGATGCCGATCGCGCTGTTGCTCACGCGCTCGCGTTGCTCGCGGAGGGCGCAGACATTCTCGACATTGGTGGCGAATCGACGCGTCCGGGGAAAAAGGATCCGGTGAACGCCGAAGAAGAGAAACGACGCGTGCTGCCGGTGATCGACGGTATTCGTCGCCAGGTGCGCGACGCAATTCTCTCCATCGACACGTACAAAGGCGAGACTGCCGAAGCTGCACTCGATCGCGGTGCCGACATCATCAACGACGTAAGCGGCCTCACCTGGGATGACAAGATGGCTTCCCTGCTCGCTTCGTCCGATTGCGGTTGCGTTCTCATGCACACGCGCGGACGTCCCGAACAATGGCGCGATCAGCCCGCGCTCGCAGCGGCAGAAGTTGTTCCGCTGGTCAGCGAAGGTCTGCGTGCGATTGCGCAGCACGCGTCCAGCGTCGGAATTGCTCGCGAGCGCGTCGTGCTCGATCCCGGTTTCGGCTTTGGGAAGCGCATGGAAGAGAACTTTCCGTTATTGGGAAGACTTGCCGAATTACATCAGCTCGGCTTCCCTCTGCTCAGCGGCACGTCGCGAAAGTCGTTCGTGGCGCGAAAGCCTGCGAATGCGAGTGACGGTGCGTCGCGTTTGGCGGGCAGTATTGCCGCTATGACGGCGAGCATTCTGGCGGGCGCGCATATCGTGAGAGTGCACGATGTAAAGGAAGCAGTTGCTGCGGCGAGGGTGGCCGATGCGGTGTTGCGCGCAACTCGTTCCTGAAGATTTTGCCGAGAGCCCCGCCAACCAGAAATTGTCATTCCTCGCGCAGCCGCGACGGATTATGGGATTCATACAATATAATTTTGCTGCGCGGGGAACCTGCTTTTCTGCGAGCCACCCAACAGCAGATCCCCCGCGCCGCAAATTCCACGTGTCTCGGGCTTCGACTTCTCGCGGCGGTGCGAGGGATGACAATGTTTGTTAGCCAGACTTGTCAGCTGGATTATCAATTCCCGAAATAGAACTACGTTTGGCATCCGACTTGCTCATCGTACGCGCAAAATTGTTTTCACTTTTTTCTTGACGAATTTCCCAAAATCGCATAGCACAGAAAGTGTAGTCAGTTGATGCGGTCTCGGCAGACATAGGGCCGAGGCGAACACATCACGAGAACTCGGCGGAGTTCGAATTCCGCTGACCACCGGCAGGAGCGGCGCTGCCAATCGGTTTCACGGAAGGATTCTCTTCCATTCGGCCTGCACCTTAAAGAGCCTGGGGCGGAAGTGTCAGAACCGTCGCCGGTAGGCGATGGGGCAGCCGCGGTGTGTGCGGCTGCGCGCGTCCAGGCCTGCGCTTTCATCACAAGCCTCGGAGCTGGCCTTTCGGCCATCTCCGACCCACCGCCTACCTCCACCCCAACAGCCGCAACATCGGCGTCTGTCGGGAACCCCGGTACCGGCGCCGGTTTCTGTTTGTTATGCCAAACCATCGCGTTCCAGTCTTTCGTCTTTTTCAGCCCACGTGGAGCCAGCCTGCGTACTACGTAATGCGGGACGTCGCGGTCCGGATGGTGCGCGATCGCGCGGCTACCTGCATTAATCGCGGAAAAGCGATTCGGTTGACATTTCATCGTCCGGAGAACTTGCGCGACGAGAGCGCGCGCATTGGTCCGGCGACGATGCATGCGTACGCGTGCGGATCACGGCGAGCGTTTGCGGCGGTGGAGGGCTGGAATGCCGAGCATTGTCATTCCGAATCCGCCTCAGGCGGATGAGAAATCCCTAGCGAGCCGAAACTGCATGAGCACGGTAGGGATTCCTCGCTTTGCTCGGAATGACAAACAAAAAGCAAGCTCTCCCGCACAACCCACTCCGGCGACGCAGTCTTTGATTAACCCGTCATGATTGTTTGTCGCCGGAGTGCCCGCCTCAGTGGTGTGAGGAAGGAGCTGGAACTCCTCGCGAGGCGCAAACAGGCTCTGCTCCAGCTTCACCGCTTCAAGCTGCAGAGCGATTTGCGGGTTTTCGTGAAGCATTTCTGGTCCGTTTTGGAACCGGCGACGCCGCTGCAGTGGAACTGGCATCTCGATCTGCTTTGCGAGTACCTCACGCTGGTGGCGCAGGGCAAATGCCGGCGGCTGATTATCAATGTCCCTCCGCGGGGCATGAAGTCGCTGCTGTGCACGGTGTTCTATCCCGTGTGGAGATGGATTACCGCGCCGCAGCAGCGATTCATGTTCGTCAGCTATTCCGAGGAGCTGAGCACCGATCATTCGGTCTTTCGCCGCAACGTGCTCAACTCGGAGCTCTACCGCAACTTCTGGGGAACTCGTGTTCGCTTTGCGAAAGATCAGAACTTGAAGACGCAGTACGAGAACGCGCGGCGTGGTGTCATGTTTGCCACGTCGATCACCGGATCGGCGACGGGCAAAGGATGCGATGAGCTGATCGTCGACGATCCGCTCAACGTTCAGAACGCCTTCAGCGACAAAGAGCGCCAGACGACGAATCGCAATTTTGATGCGACGTTTCGGTCGCGCCTGAATGATCCCGCAACGGGAAGCATTGTGGTTATCATGCAGCGGCTTCATGAAGACGACCTGACCGGCCATCTACTCGCGCGCGAACCAGGAGCATGGACACATATCAAGCTGCCAGCCGAAGCTGAAGTTCCCGAAGTTTGGACGTTTCCCATTTCGGATCACACTCCGGTGGAGCGCAAGCCAGGCGACCTTTTGTGGCCGGAGCGCTTCCCGCGCGAGGTGCTCAATGATCTAAAGACCGCCTTGGGATCATGGGCGTATGCCGGACAGTATCAGCAGAATCCGGCGCCATTCGGAGGCGGCATCATCAAACGCGAATGGATTAAGTACTACCGCGAGCTGCCGGAAGGCAAGTGCAAGTGGATACAGAGCTGGGACTGCAGTTTCAAAGAGACGCGCGACTCCGACTACGTGGTTGGGCAGGTCTGGGCGAAGTTCGAGGCTGATTATTACCTGGTGGATCAGGTGCGTGAGCGCATGGACTTCGTGCGCACGCGGCATGCGATTCAGGAGATGAGCCGTAAATATCCGCAGGCCACGGCCAAGCTCGTCGAGGACAAAGCCAATGGTCCGGCGGTGATTCGATCGCTGCGGGATCAGATCAGCGGCATCATCGCCAGGACGCCGAAGGATCCCAAATTGGCACGGCTGACCTCGGTCTCGCCTCTATTTGAGGCCGGAAACATCTTCTTACCCGAACGGGCAACTTGGGTTGGCGACTTCGTCCAGGAGTTGCTCCAGTTTCCGAATGCGGCCAACGACGACCAGGTCGACGCCTGCACACAGGCGCTCGAATATCTGGAGCGTCGGCTGAGCGGTATTCAGCAGTACTACAAACAAGAGGCGGAGAAAGCAGGCCAACGCCGTAACACGTAAACCAGAGGCGAACACGAAGGCGACAAAGGTCCTCGTGACCTTCGTGTTCGCTCTTCTGCAGTTCGTTTTTATATGCGCAACTATTTCTTCATCATTCTGCTCGCATCCACGTCCGCACTGGCGCAAAACCTGACGACGGTCACGGCAACCAATATTCAAAAAGCCGGTGCACCGCTGGTCTCGGGAACCATATGCTTTACCGCCACCGATGTCGGCGATAATCCAATCCCATTTCGGATCGGTGGAGGCGGGCAGGAAGTCGTAGCTCCTTATTGCACAGCCGTCACTAACGGAGGGATCGGAGCCTTCTCGGTTGCGAATCCTGCGAATACATCGCCGGCAAATATCAGCTATCGCGTGGAAATTTTCGATCAATACTCACGCGTGCTGAAGTACGCGGGAGTGCAGTTCACCGGCGCGACATTCAATTTCGACAACTACGTTCCCTCGGCGGACCTTCCGCTCGGCGCGAGCGCCAATGTTTTGAGCGTTGGAAATCTGACGGTCACCGGTTCGTGCACCGGGTGCGGCGTGGGCGGCGGGGGAGGCGGATACGCGACCATTCAGTCTGCCGGCAGTTCGCTTGCGCAGCGCGCGACGGCGAACTTCTTCAGCGGCATCGTCTGCGCCGATAACTCCGGATCTGCGCGAACCGATTGCCAGCTCGACCAGAGTTTCAGCCCCACCTGGAGCGGAGCGCACACCTTCAACGGCAACGTAAACCTCGCGGGCGGATTCAAGATCAACGGCGCTGCCGCACAAGGCAAAATTCCGATTGGGGACGGAACGAATTTCGTGCCTGGCGATCCACTGGTGCAAGGCACACAGGCGGACGGCTCGACGTCGGCGGCGAATCCGGTGGCGATCGGCGGATACGATACGGCGGGAACTCCTGTGCTTCATCGTGCGATCGCGCTGAACGCTAATCCCGCAGGAACGGAGTACGGCATCGTGACGCGTCCAATTCCCAGCGGCACGCAAACCGTTTCGGGAACTGTGACTGCCAATGCAGGCTCGGGTACATTCAACATCTCCGGGACAGTCACGGCGAACGCCGGCAGCGGCAGCTTCACCGTCGCGCAGGCAACGGGAAGTAATCTGCACGTCACCTGCGACTCGGGCTGTTCTGCTTCGGCGGGATTCTCCGACAACGCAGCGTTCACGACCGGCACAACAGCGATCAATCCTGTGGGAGGCCTGTTCGACGACACACCTCCTACGGCGATCACCACGGGACATGCGGCAAGTGCGCGCATTACTCCGAATCGCGCACTCCACGTAAATCTCAGGAATCAATCGGGCACCGAGATCGGCACCAGCTCGGCGCCGCTGCGCATCGATCCGACCGGCACAACTACCCAACCCGTTTCGGGAACCGTGACCGTGCAGCAATCGACAGCCTCGAACTTGAAAGTTGATCTCTCCGGAACGGCGGCCAATGCTACCGCGATCAAGGTAGATGGATCGGCGGTCACCCAGCCGGTGAGCGGCACGGTCACGGCCAACGCCGGAACGGGAACGTTCAATATCCAGGCGAACGCCTCGGTGAACTTGAGCCAGGTGGGCGGGAATGCAGTCGCCGCGGATTCGAACGGCCGCCAGCTCGTTAAGTCCTATCCCGACACCACAACCGCGAGCTATCACGCGTCGAAGAAGTTTGCGGCAAGCTCCACTACGGACATTGCCATACTGCCGGGCAATGCGAGCAATACCGTGCTGGTAACGAGGGTTACGCTCACTTGCACGCAAACCACAGCAGGACAGATCAACGTAGAGCTGCTCAAGCGATCCACTGCCGACACCGGCGGCACCTCGTCAGGCTTCACCGAAGTTCCCGACGATTCCAGCTATGCGGCAGCTTCGAGCGCTCTCCTTTCTTATACGGGCACAGGTCCCACCGTGGGAACTGCCGTCGGCGATCTGGACAACCTGCAAATCGGCTGCATGGCCGCAGGGACAGCGACGCCGAACGATATCTACATCTTTAAGCCGGCGAAACCTATTGTGCTTCGCGGCACAGCACAACAGATCGCGCTGAATCTTGGCGGCGCGCTCACCGGCGGCAACGTGACTGTCACGTTTGAGTGGATGGAGACGACGACACCGTAAATTAGCTTCTTAGCTGCTAAGCTTCTCAGCTTCTGAGCTATTAAACCGGAGGTCCAGCGGTTTTGGTCTTGGCTCAGCAGCTCAGGAGCTTAGCAGCTTAGAAGCTAAGCGTCCCATATGAAAACCTCTATGCTGCTCACAATTCTCCTTCTCGCTTCCCTGGCGGCCTTTGCTGCACTCGTGCACACTTCCTCGCTCGAGAACGGCCTGGTCGTGCTGCAGATCAACACGAGCCAAAACCAGGTTGTAGTCACGAACAACGATCCATCGCGAAGCGCGGTGTTCAACGTCTTCGATGCCAATACGGGAACGCAGATCGTTTGGAGCTACTCGCAGCCTGCGAGCACTCAAAGCACCATCGCTATCCCGACACTAGACAACAACGGCCAGCCCATCAATTGGCAGGTTGGCACCGTGACGACGAAGAGCGGCCAGCAAGTGCAGACGATCGTGAGCCCGCCATGGCAGGTAACGATGCAATGAGACGCGTCCTGTGGCCTGCCGTCTTACTTCTCCCGCTGCTGTGCAGCGATCGGGGCTATGCTCAGCTCGCGCATGTCTCGCCGGGCTGTTCCGTTACGGGACACGGATCGTCGGCCAGCGCGACCAGCTTCACTTTTTCCTGCACGCCGAACGCGGCCAACGACGCGGTCGTCTTCAAGGTTTCCTGCGCGGCCAGTTCAACGCCGGGCTCGATCTCGATTTCGGCTACGGGATGGACGATCACCTCGCTGAGCGGCGTTTCGGGAAGCACGACGGCCGGGATCGCCGGCAGCTTTGGAGCGATTGCACCCGGCACAAGTCCCACTACCTTTACTGCCAGCTTTGGCACTGGCGCGATCTGCAACAGCTATTACGACTACGCGGTAGATGAGTTCTCCGGCAACGATGCCACTGGCGGGACAACCACGTTCGACGCGCATAACGAGGCAACCGGCAGCGGAAGTTGTTCAGTGAACGTCACGCCTGCAAACAGCAGCGACGCCATATGGGGCGCGTGCGAGGACACGACGACCGCAATCGGCAGCGGCTACACAAAAGGTCAGGACGACGGCGGCGGCGACTGGACCGAGTACAAGATTCTCTCCGGCGGCAGCGGCGTTGCGCAAACTGTGAACTTCACCGGCAGCGGAGCTTACGTCGCGTTAGGCGTCAGCATCAAGCCCGCTGGCGGAGCCGCTACTGCACCTGCAGGCGTCAACAAACGGCAGAAGATTGAAGAACTGCTCTTCTGAAGCCAAAACCAAGAGCGAACACGAAGGTCACGGAGGTCGAACACCAGAGGTCACAAAGGTCTCCTCCGTCACCTCATGTGTGAACTTCGTGACCTTCGTGTTCGCCTCTTTCGGGGATTTCGCAAATGACTGAACAAATTCGGAGCGGCACAGCCAAGCCGATTGATCCTGGGCTGATCGAGCGAGTGAGCCAAAAATTGCACGCGACCTTCAATGTGTGGTTTGGGCCGCTCGATCCGATGGCTCCGGTCGCGCCGGCTTCTACGCCGCCCAGAAGATTCGACTATCCCTCGGGCGTGAACCTGGTCACGCAGCCGCGCAATTTCGAGCCGGTCACATTTCAGCAGATGCGCTCTCTCGCTGACTCGCTCGATCTGGTGCGCATCGCGATTGAAACGCGCAAAGACCAGGTAAGCAAAATGCCATGGTCGTTCCGCGCGAAGATGCCAGCGCAGACTTCGCCTGCGCGAGGCACGCAGTCCACCGAGTCCACTTCGTCCACAAGGTCCAGAATCGAAGAACTCACAGCCTTCTTTCAATCGCCCGACCGTGAGCATGACTTCAACGAATGGCTGCGCATGATCGTGGAAGATCTCCTGGTGATCGATGCAGTCACGCTCGCGCCAACCATCGACGATCACGGCGCAGTCTGGTCGCCAGGAAAGCAAGTGCGCCGCTTCGAAGTAATCGACGGCGCAACCATCAAGCGCGTGATCGACGATATGGGCCGCACGCCTCCTCCACCGGAGGTCGCCTATCAACAGGTTCTGAAAGGTGTGCCTGCGATCGACTTCACTGCCGACGAGCTGGTGTATCGTCCGCGCAATCTGCGCGCACATAAGTTCTATGGGTACTCGCCAGTCGAGCAGATCATCATCACCATCAACATCGCGCTCCGTCGGCAGATGTTTACCCTGACGTATTTCACCGACGGGAATGTGCCCGAGGCGATCTGCCAGACGCCGCAGGAGTGGAGTATGGAGTCAGTTAAGGAGTTTCAAGACGACTTCGACGGGCGGCTCGCCGGCAATTTACCAACCCGCCGACGCCTCATCTTCATTCCCAATGCGGGAGGACAGGGAGCGGTGCAATTCACCAAAGAGCCACCGCTCACGAACGATCTGGACGAATGGCTGGCGCGAATCGTCTGCTGGGCCTTTTCGTTATCGCCGCAGGCGCTCATCCGCCAGATGAATCGCGCCACTGCCGAAACTGCCAAAGAACAGGCCGACGAAGAAGGCATTGCGCCGCTGCTGAACTGGATCGCCTCACTCATCAACAGCCTGGTCCGCAAATACTTCGGCTACGACGACGTCGAGTTCGCCTGGGGCGAGCGCAAAGACGAAAACAAGCTCGAACAGGCGCAGATCAACCAGATCTACGTGCAGTCAGGGATCTTGACTGTTGACGAAGTAAGAGAGTCGTTAGGTAAACCGGCGTTGGCGCGCTAGAACCAACACCAACACACGACACGGATCACACGGATTCTACGGATTTTCACGGATAGGTCGAAACTTACGTCGGAAGACCAGAAGCCAACAATGTCTTGCCTTATCCGTGTGATCCGTTACATCCGTGTAATCCGTGTCGTGTTTTGATTTTGAGAACAACAGATGAACAAAGTAACGCTCTTCGCCGCTCTCACCAAAGTCGATGAACCACAACGGGAAGTTTGGGGACTCGCGACTGCCGAAGTCGTCGATAAAGACGGCGAGATCTTCGACTATGCCTCATCCAAGCCCTACTTCGAAGAGTGGTCGCGCGAGATCGCGAATGCCACTTCCGGGCGCAGCCTAGGCAACGTTCGCGAGATGCATCGCTCGAGCGCCGTAGGCAAGCTCGTCAATCTCGAATTTAACGACGAGAAGAAGACCATCGCAGTGCGCGCCAGGATCGTCGATGACGTTGCCTGGCTCAAGTGCGTGGAGGGCGTGTACACCGGCTTTTCCATCGGCGGGCGCTACGTGCAGATGTGGCCCGACGGCGAATTCCTGCGCTTCACCGCGCAGCCGGCCGAGATCAGCGTAGTCGACAATCCTGCGGTGCCCAACGCGCATTTCACGGCGATTAAAGATGACGGCAGTGTCGAAGTACGAAAATTCGCGGCTTCTGGCTCCTGGCCTCTAGCTTCTGGCCAACCAGCGGTTTTTCCGGAAGCCAGTAGCCAGAAGCCAGCAGCCCACAGAAACGGAGACGCAATGAATCCCAATTACGAACAAGAACTCGCAAAAGCAATTTCGCAAACCACCGCTTCGCTGGAGAAGATCGGCGAGCTCGACCGCAAACTGGAATCGCTCGAATCCGGGCTGAAAGAACTCGCCGAGGCCTTCCGAAAATTCAGCGAAGGTTTCGCCAAGAGCTTCACCGCGCCCGAGCGCCGCGTTGCGCGCACCAGCGTGACAATTTCAAAAGAGGATGACGCCAGGAGCGCCTCGAAAGCCAGCATTCCCGCAAAAGGTGAAGGTGCCCACGGCGACGCCGAAGCAGGCTTTCTCGAAGCCATGAAATCGGCGCACACGCATCCTGCAATCGGAGCGTAATTCTGGCCATTCTTGTCGTGTGAGGCCGGCATTTTCCTGCTCGCGGAAGGACCGCTCGCAAAAACTGTTACGAGATGGGATTCGTCTTTCGGTAGCCAGGGTAACCCAACTCGCACAGCTTCGGCCCTGCATGGCGAAAGGCAAAAATCATCGTGGGGGATATTGATACCACCCAGACAAACAAATACGCATAGATGTAAACAGCGCGATGTGCTTTGGGGAGGATTTCACCCATCACAACCAAGCCGCCAATCAGCGCAGCACAGCTCGGAAGCATGCCAAGCGCCGCTATAAAGCTCCAGCGACGATAGTGCCGATCTCGCTCGTCGAGATTGTGAGACGCAGCAAAGCGGACAAGGTGCCTCACCCACCAATTGTGGTGGAAATACAAGTAACAGCCAGAAATTCCGAACATCGCGGCAAGTTCGTAAACCGCTCGCATACGCCCAGAGTATAGACAGTCACTGCTCTCACGGTTGCCAAGGAGCTGAAGTCTTCATGACTTCGGTAATCCCAACATGGGGTGCCCTCCGCGTCTCCGTGGTGAATACGAATTCAACAAAATCCATATCTCGAAGGAAAAAGCCATGTTCAACGGAGAAGTCACCGAGCGCACGATCGAGCTGCTGAAAGGCATCGATCTTGCCAAAGCGACCTTCCAGACCTCTACCGGTCTGGTCAACTACGATCTGACGGGGCCGGCGAAGCTGCTGTATCCCGTCCTCTCGCCGCTGCGCAATGCGCTTCCGCGCGTGATGGGCAATGGCGACACGGCTACGCGCTGGAAGGCGATCACCGCGATCAATACAGCGAATCTCTCGCCGGGAGTCGCTGAAGGTAAACGCGGTGGACGCATTACCGTCAACGAGCAGGATTACACCGCCGCCTACGCCGGACTCGGCCTGGAAGGCGACGTCACCTTCGAAGCCCTGTACGCAGCTGAAGGCTTCGACGATGCTCGGGCACGAACCGTCGAGTCTGTGTTGCGCTCGGTGATGATCGCCGAAGAGCGCGTGATCCTAAACGGGAATGCATCGCTCGCGCTAGGGACGCCCTCGGCTCCGGTCGCAAGCGTTGCATCGGGCGGCGCAATTACGGTGCAAGCCGGCAACCTCGTGTATGTAGTCGCGCTGACCGCAGAAGGCTTTTTGAACTCGACCGTACCCAACGGCGTTCCCAAATCTGTATCGCGTACCAACATCGACGGGACTTCCGACTCGTACGGTGGCGGCTCGTCGAATGTCTCGGCTGCTTCGAACGCGATCACGACCACTTCAGGAAACCAGACCATTAACGCAACCGTCACCGCAGTCCCGGGCGCTGCGGGATATGCGTGGTATCTGGGAACGTCGGCGTCGAACGCCGTCCTGGCAATGATCACGACGGTAAACAAAGTCACGCTCTCAGCCAACGGCGCGGGCACGCAGACTGCGAACCAGATTACCGCGGACAACAGCAAGAACGCGCTGCTCTTCGATGGCTTCATCACGCAGATCGTGAACAACGTAAATGGCGGCGGCAATGCGTACTACAAGTCGCTCGACGGAGCGACTCTCACCTCGGACAGCGCGAGCGGCATCGTCGAGATCGACGCCGCGCTGAAAGCGCAGTGGGACTCGAACCGTCTGTCGCCGTCGAAAATCTGGGTGAGCTCGCAGGAGGCGGCGAACATCAACAAGAAGGTCCTCGCTGCCACGGGCGTGCCGCTCTTCCGCATTAACCTCAACGTTGAAGGCAAGCCGGCGGTGGTCGGCGGATCGATGGTCGCCGGTTACTTCAACAAGTTCGCGCCCGGCGGCGGACAGGTGATCCCCATGGAGATCCATCCATACCTCACCGCAGGCACGCTGCTCATGCAGACCGAGCGCCTGCCGTATCCGCTGTCGAACGTGAACAACGTCGCGCAGATCAAATGCCGCCGCGACTACCACCAGGTGGATTGGCCAATCACCAGCCGCGTGTACCAATTCGGCGTGTATGTCGATGAGGTGCTGCAGGTCTTCGCGCCGTTCTCGTTCTGTTTATTGCAGAACATTGGCAATGGATAGCTCTTTTCTTCTTTTGTCATTCCGAGCGCAGCGAGGAATCCCTATCGTCACGATGCAGTGTCGGCTCGGGAACACTCGCTGTCGTTCGGGCTGGCGCGAAAAGATTGTCATTCCGAGCGTAGCGAGGAATCCCTACCCTTACAATGCAGCGTCGATCCGGGTATTACACGCCTTGGTTCAGAATGGCGGTCACTTACGTGACGACTCTCTCTGCTAACCAGCCTGCATGGAAGTCCATAGGGATTCCTCAGCCGCAAACAACGCGGCTTCGGAATGACAAAGCTGTTTCCTTGCCATTCCGAGCGTAGCGAGGAATCCCTATCGTCACGATGCTGTGTCGATTGGGGAACACTCGCTGTCGTTCGGAATGACAGTGATGCATCCCACAACGACGAAATCCCTCTGCTAGCCACCTGCATGGGAATCGATAGGGATTCCTCAGCCGCAAACAACGCGGCTTCGGAATGACAAGACAGAAACCACAAAGCCTATGCCTCCATCTCCCGACGATCTCTGCGTACTCGCCGACCTGAAAGCCTGGCTCAACATCCAGACCAACGCCGAAGACACGCTGCTGCAGAACCTGATCACGCGCGGTTCGCTGCAGATGCTGCGCTGGATGAATCGCGATCACCTCATCGCGACCTCGTACACCGAGAATCGCGACGGCAACGACGCGCTCTTCATCCTGCCGCGCAATTTCCCGCTGATCTCGGTCAGCAGCGTGGTGGTGAACGGCGTCTCGATTGCGGCTGCCGTCGATCAGGTCAGCACCGGCTTCGTCTTCGACGCTCGCAAGATCATGCTGCGCGGCGGATCGAGCGCGTTCTACTCGCTGGGTCCATACAGCAGCCAATATCAATATCGCTTCACGCGCGGATTCCAGAATGTTCAGCTCATCTATCAGGCGGGATACGCGACGTTGCCGCTAGATCTGCAGCAAGCCGCAATCGAAGGCTTCGCCTACATCTATCGCCGCCGCACACACATCGGCGAAGATTCCAATTCCGCAAATGGGCAAGTAACAATCAACTTCTCGCGCGAGATGTTGCCGGCCAGCGTGCAGTTGACGTTGGAGCAGTACACGCGGCGGGCGCTTGCCTGAGCGCGGATTTTCTGTCATTCCGAGCGCAGCGAGGAATCCCTACTGAACCGAGAATGCATGGGCATAGTAGGGATTCCTCGCTGCGCTCGGAATGACAACAGGTACCCGCAATGAACCTTCCTCGCGAACAAATCTATTCCGCGCTCTTCGCTACACTGCAGAGCGCCCTCGGCGCGAAGTTCGCCACAATCTCGCGCCGATGGCGAATGCCGGAGCAGGTCTCGCCGGAATCCAGACCGGCGTTGTTCCAGGTCCAAACCGGCGAGCGCGCGAAGACCAACGCTAATGGCGAGCCGATCATCTGGATTGCTACCGTCGATCTCGTGATCTACACGCAAGGCTCAGGCGACGAGCAAACAGTCCCATCTCAGGAATTGAATGATCTGCTCGACGCCGTCGAAGCCGCGCTAGCTCCGCCGCCAAACTCCGACGGCAAGCAGACGCTCGGCGGCAAGGTCTCGCATTGCCGGCTGCAAGGCAGCGCGCGCATCGTCGAGAACGTGAACGGAGCGGCGGCGATGGCGGTGGTGCCGGTGGAGATTTTGACGGCGGCTTAATTTTTTTATTGTCATTCCGAATCCCCTGCGTGTCTTTCGCAGGGGTGAGGAATCCCTACAAACTCCAGTAAAGGTCGGTTACAGCGATAACAACCCTATTGAGTCACATCGAGGCATGGCTAGAGCAGCGACTCGCGCAGTAGTTTCCCGCGTAAGTCAATCCATGAAGGATTCATGCTCCTGATTAGTGCAATTTTCTTTTCGCGTCGGTAAGCCTTGATCTGCTTTTCGCGCGCAATTGCTTTCGTTACGTCGGTGTATGTCTCGAAATAAACCAGCCGATTCACCTTGTATCGAGTAGTAAAGGAACTAGGCTGGCCGATCGAGTGCTCTGCCCCTCTGCGCAGAACATTGTTGCTTATTCCGACGTACAAGGTCCCCGAGATGCTCGAAAGAATGTAGACGAAGTAGGCTCTAGAGGACTGCGCCATGCGGCGGGATTGTAGCAGCCATGGAATCCATCGCGTTCAGCGCCGTAGGCATGCCGCGAATGCAAAGCTTTTTGGAGCCAGTAGGGATTCCTCACCCCAGCGAAAAGAACGCTGGGGATTCGGAATGACAAAGACGGCAGGAGAAAGAAAATGTTCCAATTCGGATCAGGCACGCTCTGGGGATATCCCGTTGGCGGGAACCTCGCGGCGAATCCTACGCCCATCAAGTTCGGCACGCTGCAGGACGTCAGTCTGGAGATCTCGGGCTCGCTGAAAGAACTCTACGGACAGAACCAGTACGCCGAAGCCGTCGCACGCGGCAAGTGCAAGATCGCCGGCAAAGCGAAGTTCGCGCAGATCGTCGGCAAGCACGTGAACGATCTCTTCTTCGGCCAGACGATGACCAGCGGACAAAAGCTCACATCGCTCGACGAAGCGCAGAGCGTGCCTGGATCAGCGCCGTACACGGTCACAGTGACGAACTCAGCGCAGTTCGTCGATGACTGGGGCGTGCGCTACTCCGCCACCGGACTGCCGCTGGTGAAAGTCTCGAGCGCGCCGGTGCAAGGACAGTATGCGGTTAGCGCCGGCGTGTACACCTTCGCTGCAGCCGACGCCGGAGCCGCCGTGCTCATCTCATATCGCTACACCAGCTCGGCAGGCGTGCAGCTCAACATCCGCCAGCAGCTCATGGGATTCGCTCCGACGTTCCAGATCCTGCTCAACGAGCAATACGCGGGCAAGCAGGCGAACCTGCTCCTTTATTCCTGCGTCGCCGAAAAGCTCACATGGGCAACGAAGAACGAAGACTTCCTCGTGCCCGAGTTCGACTTCGAAGCGTTCGCGAGTGCTGGCGGGCAGGTGATGGACCTCTACCTGGCCGAATAAATCAAAACCAAAACACGACGCGGATTGCGCGGATGGGACGCGGATTAACGCAGAAGGAGTTGGGTTTGCACTCCCGAATTCCGCGTTTATCCGCGCCGGAACGGTCCGCGAAATCCGCGTCGTGTTTTGACTTCTTCAAGGACTTTTATGAACTCGATTAGCTTGCATGGCCGCACATTCACACTCTCACCTCTTACTCTGGGCGACCTTCGACGGCTCGAGTCTGCACTGCTCGGCGCTGAACAAAAGATCGCCCACGGATTCGGCTCGATGCTGTCGCTGGTTCCGGTGATTCATGCTTCCATCAGCAAGCTGCATCCGGAGATCGCGCTGGAACAGCTGGAAGAAATGCTTGACCTCAATAACTTCACCGAAGTCCTGGATCGCGTGCTCGAAGCCTCAGGACTGAAACGCCAAAGCTCCGAAGCTTCGCGGCTTCGTGGCTCCGAAGCTGCTTCCCAGGGGGAACCCGCGCCAGCGGCCGACTAAGCCGGATCGCCGACTGGCCACACCTCTTCGGCTACATCGCAACATCCACTGGATGGACCATTCCCGAAATCGAACTCCTCACGCTGCGCCAGGCCAACGAGCTTCTGGAGTACTGGAGCGAGCATCCGCCGGAGCATGTCTTGCTCGCGGCGATGATACGCGCGCGACCTTTGCGGAAGAAGCGAACGTCGGGAGATCTGCTGAGTGCTGTCGCAGGCGCCGGCGGAAGGGTATCTTCATCCCCACCGGAGCCGATCAGGAACCTACTACAGCACCATGCCGGCAACGCGAACGCAAAG